>NZ_CAUUGJ010000011.1:0-32822 GCF_963544685.1 uncultured Fretibacterium sp.
GGAAATTATACAGCCTTTTATCTACCTGTCAAGTACAAAAACAAAATACCTCGCAGACCCATTAACAACATCCCCAAAACCGAATATAACAGCTCCCTCAAACCTCGACACCCTCCGACAAAACCAAGAAGACGCCGATTCCATCAGCTCTTCCTCAATTCCAGAATTCCCGGCCCAGCAGTGCGGCGTCAGCCAGGGGAGCCTGAAGCCGCTCCAGGTAGGAGCCGTCGCCGACCAGCATGTCCCCATGGCCCAGGAGGCATTGAGCCTCCGTGAACCCTTCGCCCAGGATTATTTGACTGTTGCTCTTGCTCGCGACCTTCAGCGCGATGCGCAGCTGGAGGTTGGCCTTGATGACGCCGGTCACCACCTTCGCGTCCGGGCGCTGCGTCGCCAGCAGCAGATGGAATCCCGCGGCCCTGCCCTTCTGGCATATCCTCTGGATGAAGAGTTCGAGCTCCTTCGCCGTCCCCCTGGACGTCATGAGGTCGGCATACTCGTCGATGATGAGGACCCGGCGCCGCAGCCGCTCCCCGGTGACGACATTGTAGTCCGTCAGGTGGGAGACCCGCGCCCCCTCCATGAGCTCATAACGCCGCTCCATCTCCTCGACGGCCTCCCTCAGCGCCTCCATGGCCTCATCGGCGTCGCAGAGGACCCGTCCCTCCTCCAGGGCCCGCAGCCCCGCCAAGTCGGTGAAGGTAACGCGCTTGGGGTCGATCAGGGTAAAGCCCACGCCGTCCTGCGGCGCACAGAGCAGAAGTCCCACGACCACGGAGCGGAGCAACACGCTCTTTCCGCTCCCGGAGGTCCCCCCGATCAAGACGCTGGTCATGGACGGTTCCGACAGATCGGCCCAGAAGACGCTTCCATCCACCCTCATCCCCAGGGGAAAGGCGGCCTCCGAGTCGGGACACGCTCTTTCCCCCTGCCCTTGCCGCATCAGCTTTTCAAGGGTCAGGACCTCGCGGCGAAGGCGCGGGACATCCACGCTGACATATCCCTTCTGCGCCTGGATCATGGGGGGCTGAGGAAGGTCCATTTGAACCTGAAGGTCATCCGCCCGGTTCCCTATCTTCTTCACGGTCGTCCCCCTGGCAGCGTCGGGTCGGACCTTCAGGCGTATGAAACAGGGACCGCAGACAACCCCCGCATCGGCAGCGGACAGCCCGAGGTCCTTCAAGGCCCCAAGCAACTGCCCCATGCGCTCGCGTCCCTCCGCATCGCAGGACTTTTCGCCGGAATCATCGTCGGTGTCGTCACGGGATTCGCCGCCGGAATCGCCCCCCATGCTTTCCAGAGCGGAGGAGGGCTCGGCAGCCATTCCCCAATCCCCGGCACAGTCCCCGTTCCAGGGGCACCGCAGGCAGAGTTCGGAGTTCACCGCCACGGGGAGGGGCAAGCGCCGCTCCAGTACGTCCAGGACCACATCGAAGAGGCCCGGCAGCGCGGACATCATGCTCGCGACCTCGGAGGAGGGGAAGACTCCGGGACGCTCCTCCTCCAGATAAACGACCTGCACGGCGGGCAGGATGCCCGCGGCATTCTGGATCAGCCAGGCGTAGATCAACGTCTGGGAGAGTGCCACCGAGGGGTCGGAACATCGATATCCCTTGAACTCGAACAGGGTCGCCTCGCAGGAATCGGGATTGAACAGCAGCGCGTCATAGCGTCCCGAGAGCTCCAGCACCCGTCCGTCGGAGGAAACGTAGGTGGCCTGGAGCGTGCGCTCCGGCCTCAGGAACACGCGATCCATCGCCTCGTCGGGATCGAGACGATCAAAGGGGATTCCCGCCAGAAAATCCGCCATACACCCCGACCAAATGGAGGTCCCCCGTGCCATGGACAACACCCGCCCCGTATCGAGCTTCGGCGCGTAGCGATCCAGGAAGGGAAGAAAGAAACGGGTACGAATAAGCTCCTCCAATCGTTCCCGAATCGGAGTCCTACCGGCGATATCTCCGGTAAGGACCGCACGGATCTCGCCTCTCAGGGAATTTTGAGGATCGGCCGCCGCATCGAAGAAGGCCCCGGCGATATGCTTGTGGAACAGGGAACCGTACTTCTCGCCGCTCCCCTCGATACCGACCTTCCAAGCCCCGCGCTCCCCCTCCCCGCGATAGGCCAGAAGCCTGGGACAGCGCTGGCACAACGCCGCGTCACTGACGGAAAGGGTCTGAACGTCGTCTCGTTTCTTCCGGGAACCCATAGCCCTACACCATCGCGATCAGGGTGCCGTCTCCGGAGGGGTAAAGGCGGAAGAGCGCCTTTTGACGGTTCAGCCCGGCCAGCAGCGTCTGATAACCGATAGTGACCCCCTCGCGATGGAGCGCTCCCACCAGGAGCTCGGCCCCCATCATCTTCATGGGAGACCCCTTCAGCAGGGACAGGACGGCGCGCGTCAGCCGTTCCTCGTCCGGAGCGCTACCGTCCGAACTCCCCGGCTTCGCGGCGGGAGAAACAGGGGTACTTCCCCCCTTTGGTCCCCCATCTGCATCACCGTCCGGGGAAGTTTCTCCGTTCTCCCCCAGGTCGAGGAGCTCCGGACGGAAGCCTTCCTTCATGTAGCGTGAGAAGTCCTCTCGCGTCGCCGGACGCTGGCCCGAGGACGGATAGAGGGCGACGTCTCCGTTGCAGACCTTGTTTCGGAACGCCACGAGGCCGTACCAGGCCGCGCACCCCCCGGATCCGAGGATGATCGCCCTCCCCTTCAGAGCCCTGAACTGCCCAAGGAGCTCATGGACCTTCCTCCAGTTTTCGGGGCCTCGGAACACCCGTTTGTCCGTAACGTAGCAGCAGAGCCCGTCGGGATGTGCGCTCAGAAAATCGACCCCCCGCTTCAGGGCGGCGGCCGCGGAAAGATGGTTCCTGGCCGTCAGGACGATGAAAGCGCATGGAGTCGCCCGGCCCCCGGCGGAGCGCTGCCCGGACAGCCGAACGTATTTATCGTCCGAGCGGGAGACGTTGAACTCCGGCCGGGAGGCCAACCACATTTCCAGCGCATCCAGAAGCTGATCCGCGTTGGGCGGCCAGGCGTTCGGGTCCGAGGCCACCTTGTCGCACTCCTCGCGGTAAGCCGCGGTCAGGGTTCGTTCGGCCTCACGGATCTCGTCCGTTTCGGCAGCCTCCGGGGACCTCGTCCCTCTCGGGGCTTCCGGAAGAGCCTCCGAGCCTTCCTCATGGATTGCGCGGTTCGCCAAATCTATGACCGTCCTGGGGGAGTATCCCGTCCGCAGCTTCCCCTCGAGACGAGCCATCAGCCATCGGTACTTTTCCTCCGCTCCCTCGACGAAAAAGGCGGCGATACGATTTTTAACCAGCTGCCTCGCCTGATCCAGGCTGCAGTTTCCCATGGGAACGGGATGGTTGAAGCGCTGCACCACAGCGCTGTCCAGCACCCGGGAAAAACGATGGTTCCAAGTATCGGCGCGAAGAAAGGCCAAGGGCAGCATGCCGGAGACATCGTTGACCAGAAGGCTCAGCACCTTCCCCCACGCGTTGATCAGGTCCGGGGAATCCATGCCGTCGAGCTGGTCGAAACAGACCAGCATGGGGACGCGGGCATAGCGCAGGACATGCCCCAGGGAGAGAAGCATCTTCGACGCCTCGTCCTCCCGCGCCTCCGGCGCCATCGCGTCCCGGTCGCAATCGGGAACCCCCAGCCTCTCGGGGAAGCTCTCGTCGGACTCCCCCATCAGCCAGAAGAGGATATCCTCCTTCAAAGATGCGTCCTCCGTATCGGCGTAGAGCAGCAGGCAACGAAGGAAATCCCTGTCGATCCCCAACAGCTGCTTCTTGAGAGGACTGAGCCGGTCCATGCCCGAGAGGACGGGACGCCCCTTCTCACGGCAGCACTCGTGGTAGCTTTCAACCAGCTCCCCGAGCAACAGATCGATCTGCAGCTTCCCGTCCCTGTGCTCCCGCGCCATGCTGATGAAGATCTCCCGCAGCAGGTCCCGCATGACGCTCTCCGGGTTCATGAAAGCCCTGACCGCTACGAAGATCGCAATCTGCCCGTTCTTGCGAATCTTGCCAAGAACCCGCTTGAGCATATGGGTCTTGCCCGTCCCCGGCTCCCCCAGGATCAAGCCGGCAAGGGGCAGGGCAGGCTCCCGCCTCTTCATCCTCAGGAGCTGGTCGATATGTTCGACGATGTCACGATTGAGGGAGTCGATGTCGGGGTTGGCGTTGTCCCAGGGATTGGGGGCCGCGGACGAGGCGAAGGGATTGTTCTCCACCAATTGGGCGCGAATACCGCCTCCATTCAATTCGCCTCCATTCAAGCCTCCGCCCTCCGAATCGCTCAGGCCCCCGCTCAGCCTATCCATGTCATCGTCCCCATCCTGAAGCCGTTCTCGTCCACAAAACCATCCTCGACCTGCTCGGGCGTCATCAGCGTCACGTCCCCCGCATGAAGCTGAACGACCTCATCGTCGCGCAGCCGGCGGAGCATGTCGTCAAAGACCTCGCGCGGCCAGCCCATACGGCGGCGCAGATCGCAGATACGGACAAAAATGCTCCCTCGATCGAGCTCCCGAAAGGCCGCATGAAACTGTTCCCTGCGTTTGCCGAACGTGTCTATTGGAGTTTCACATGCTGTCCCGGCCGCATCTTTCATCACAGGTCCCATCGCCCCAGAGGCAAAGAAACGAGGCACAAACTCGGCAACAAGCTTCAACGTGACCTGTCCGCTCTCCAACAGGTTATTTAAAATCCTGATGAGCTCATCCTTTTTGATAAACGGCATTCCGTTAAACAGCTGCGGACCACTTTTTCCAGCTTTTCCCCGTATAAAGCACAAAACGACTTCGGCCAAATTAGTCCCGCGAAACAAATAAACAGCATTGCCCTTGTTGCATATTGCCAATTTGTCTTCCAAATGGGGTGTAAGGATCTTTATCACACTTGGGTTTGTCAGCTTCCTTCCCGTTAACCCAAGACGCTTGCGGAGCTGGGAGCTCATTGCCTTCTGCATCGCACTCAGAGTCATGAAATCCCTCCCGCTGCGCTGCAAAACCTCCAACAACTCCTCGGCGACGTCCCCAACCGTCTGCTTCTCGTCCATCCTGACTTCCATCTTATTGCCCTTTATCACTTCCATACTCTCCCCGCCCATTCGATTTTCTTCCGGCGCAAAGGACCGAAAAAACATCGGGTCTCAGATTTCATCTCAATTATACACAGGAAATCGACGCTATAATAAATGATACTCGGCCCTCTAAGGCGTCATTCCGCGAGGACGGAGGGGAAACGAAAAGGAGGAGTACATCGTGAGGAAGCAGGACTTTCAGGTTGGTCCGTCCGCCATGGAGGGACTCAACGCATTTTTGACGAACCCCGACAACCCCCTGCTCGCGGACCTGCGGCGGGTGGTAGCCAAGTACGGTTCGGTGGAGGAGATCAACGCCAGGGCACGGGAGGCCGGCCGCATTGAAACCCTCTTGAAGCGGCTCGAAAGGATAAACTCCCCCTATATCAAGGATCTCGAATGGCTCATGACGGCGCGCGAGGAGGGAAGGTTCATCCCGATCTCGGCCTATAGAGCCAGGGTCAACCCCGAACGCCCCGTCTGGGAGTACGACGCGGCAAAGCCGGTAACCCTGGAGATCAGCGCCCTGCAGTATTTCCCCTGGGTCGTCGCCGAAGCCCGGCAGTGCATCGAAAGGGGCGAGGTGCTCCCGGGCCGCTTCATTCGCGTCCGGAAGATGAAGGAGCAGGAGGCGGACGGAGGCGATCTCCCCGCAGTCCGGGCCGCCATGAAGATCCTGGGGGCCTCCTGCGTCGAGACGCTGGACACCAAGGGGACGGACGGCTCCAACGTGCACCTCGGGGGGCCGGAGACCCTGACGGGCTACTTCGGAGGCATCGGCCAGCCCAACGGGCATCCGCTTCAGTGGGTGGACGAGGCCCTGTACTATTACGTGAACTACGGCGTGGACGAGGTGCTGAACATCAACCCGGGCACCGTCTTCCTGGGCTATCTTCTCTATCGGCTGGGCGTGAACATCCGCTTCAAGATATCGGTCTTCATGGGCAACGACAACCCCTACGCCGTCCTCTGGACCCTGTTGGCCGCACGCATGTTCGCGCGCGACGACGGCTCCACCCCTCTCTCCGGCTTCAACCTGTCCAACTCCATCGACGACGGCAACCTGGCCCGTGCCGCTGCCGTGCGGAAGGAACTGGGGCTCGAGGATCAGGTCCGCATCGAGCACCACATTACGGAGACGTGGAAGAGCATCGTCCGGCAACCCTATGACCGGCGGGCCGGCCTCGTCGAGCTGGCAAAGACCATCCCCAACATCTCCGCCAAACACGAGGGAGGGAACCCCGAGGACGAAAAGGACCTGGCCCATCCCTCGGACATCCTCGACTACTTCCGCGACAGGAAGGAAATAGAGGCGTCCGGCGAGATGGACGTCCTGCTGGGGAACTACATGCTGAAGCACAAGGCCGTGAATACGACCGCGGAGGCCCTGACGAGGGCGGGGCTCTCCTTCGTCGCCGCAGACGCGCATCGCCGCTGATTCAACGGCAGCAAACAAATGAAAAAATGCCCCCTCCTCAAAAAGGAGGGGGCATTTGCATTCAATTCGTCGACGGTTCCTTCGGCTTCACGTCCAGCGAGACGATGACGGGCATCCCCCGCCATACCTTCACGATTGCCTCGATGCGGCCTTTTCGTGCGGCGTCCTCCAAGACGCGGCCCGTATTCTCCCTGAGGTAGAAACGTTCGAGCCCGGGCCCGAAATCGAGCCTCGCCACGGAGCCGCCGGAGGCGGCACGAAACGCCCCCCTCAGATAGGGCCGCCCCACAGGCGGGGATGTCCCGACTCCCTCGGGAGAAAATATGCCCGATGCATCCCGCTTAAGGGATACGTACCAATCCTTTGCGAGCTTCATCTCCGCCGGTTCCGGTCCGCCGGTTTCCCCCCCGGAAACGACGTCGAACGAGGCCAATGGGATCTCCTCCACCGCAAAGCGGAGCGCCACATAGTCGCCCCTGAAGAGGTCCCGGGGATCGAGCGGGACCGTGGCGAGGCGCACCTCCTCACCGAACATCAGGATCAGAGTGGGCCTCACCGGCGCGGCCAGGAGCACGCACAGGGGCAGGAGAGCCACGACGAGATAACGCCTCAATCCCCTCATGCCTTTTTCCCCCCCTCAAGGCTCGTTCTGATCCGCTTCGCCCTTCGGCGCACCCGCTCCATGAAATAGCCCAAGGCAATCAGCAGGAGGCCGCCCACCGTGAAGAACGCGGCCTTGGGCATGAAATCGTAGAAGCCGTCGAAGTAATAGCGCAGCACCAAAAGGCAGAAAAAAGTGGTCGCCAGGGTGTGCCCCCTCCAGGTCAGCCAGAGCATGAGCAGGGAGAAGATCAGGGCCGACAGCACCGCAAAGGCGGTATCGGGTGAGGAAAACCCCATCCCGACGACCAGCGCGTTGAACCTGGGGAAACAGTCCGGCAGAACGGAGTCGCGCCAGACCTGGGAGATGGTGAGGAAGAGCCCGCAAACCCCTGTCAGCATGATCCCCCACCCCTCCAAGTCACCCTTCCGTTCTCCGAAGGAGCAAAGGACCATCAGCATCCCGATTCCGCCCAGCACGATCAAGTTCTGCGCTGGGTCCGAAAGATAGGCGAAGAGCGGCAGACCGATGAAGGAAAGTGTGGCAAAAACGTTCATGCCAAAACAGAGACGTCTGCGCTCCCCCAGACGCCACCAGGCCGCCCACAGGGCCAAGAGGATCAGGACCCTTTGAGGCCGGAAGAGGCTCTGCAGGAAATCCGCGACAGAGAACTGTGGAGCACTCCAGAAGCTGCCGAACAGACCGAACCATGGGGCATGGAATCCATACAGAAAGACAATCGCAAGCGCCTGCATGAGGAGCACCTGGAACGGATCGCGAAAGAGCAGGGCGACGGGCAGAACCCCCGCGAACCACCAGGCGACGGCCGTAGTCCAGTGCCCGCCCTGATGAAACATCTGGGCCATGAGGAAGATGCCCCCGCCATAGATGAAGCTTCCCAGCAGCAGAAAGGCCCGCGACGTGCGGGGAAACTCCGCCTCCGCCCGCCAGGCTGCAAGGATGGAAAACAGGTAGCAGAGCACGATCAGGGCAGCGCGGAGGGCGCGGGGCATGTCCAGCCAGTTCGCGGCGACGGCGCTCAGGAACCCCAGGCCGACAAGCATCCCTCCCAGCCCCAGCAGAACCTGAGGGAAATGCCCCTTCCGAGGAGCATAAAGCCCCTCGATGGCGGAGGCCTGGGCTGGATCGATGATCCCGGAGTCCCTCCAGAGGGCGACCTCGCGCAGGAGGAAATTCAGCTCCTTCCTTTTGACGAAACGCTCGGGAAAGCCCCTTTCCATGACGATGCCGCCCTCAGCTCACGCGGCTGCCCAGCGGGATCTCGCCTGCAGGGGCCACGAGGGTCAGGGCCTCGCTGTTCCCATCCACCTTGACGCTGGCGGCCAGGATCATGCCGTTGCTCTCGATGCCGCAGAGTTTCGCCGGCTTCAGGTTCGTCACCAGGACGACGCGCCGCCCCTCCAGTTCTCCAGGTGTGAAGAACGCCTTGATGCCGGAGCAGACGGTGCGCTTCTCGTACCCCAGGTCCACCTCCAGCTTGTAGAGCTTGCGCGACTTCGGGATCTCCTCGACCTTGACAATCTGCGCCACGCGCATCTCCACGGAGCGGAACGCCTCGATGCCGATCTCGGGCTCATGTTCCAGGTCCGGCTCATGCTTCGAGGCGGCGCCCCCTCCTTCCTTACGCGGGGCTCCGGACCTCGCCCCCTCCTCGCCCCGAGCCTTTTTCCACGCCTCCAGGTCGATCCGGGGAAAGAGCACCTCGGCCTTGCGCACCCGCGTCCCCGCCCCCGCGCTCCAGACGAAATCGTCGTAGAGAAGCTCCAGGGGGGAGCCGTCGAGCCCAAGCTGCTCCCAGATCCTCCGCGACGTCCCCGGCATATAGGGGGCGATCAGGAGGGCCGAGAGGCGAAGCGCCTCGTACAGGCTCAGGAGCACGGAGTCCAGCTTCTTCTCCTGCCCCTCCTTGGCCAGTTTCCAGGGCATGGTCTCGTCGATGTACTTGTTGGCACGCCCAACGAGCGCCCAGATCGCCTTCAGGGCCTCGTCGAAGGCAAAGCGTTCCATGGCCTCGTCCACGCGCTCCAACGTCGCCTTCGCGAGCGCACGGAGTTCGTTGTCCAGCGGGTCATCGAGCTTGCCCGCCGGGACGACGCCATCCCGATAGCTGACGATCATCTGGAGCGTGCGGTTCAGAAGATTGCCCAGGTCGTTCGCCAGGTCGCTGTTGATGCGCCCGACGAGCGCGGCCTCGGAGAAGTCCCCGTCATGGCCGAAGGGCACCTCGCGGAGCAGAAAATAACGGAAGGCGTCGGCCCCGTAGAGCTCCGCCATCTTGAAGGGGTCCACGACGTTGCCCTTGGACTTGCTCATCTTCTCGCCGTCGACCGTCCACCAGCCGTGGGCGATGACCGAGACGGGGGGCTCCAGCCCCAGGGCCAGGAGCATGAGCGGCCAGATGACGCAGTGGAAGCGGATGATGTCCTTGCCCACCACGTGCCGGACGGACGGCCAGTATTTCCGGAACATCGCGGGATCGTCCAGATACCCCACCGCCGTGGTGTAATTGATCAGGGCGTCGAACCAGACGTAAATCACGTGCTTCTCGTCGCCCGGGATCGGGATTCCCCACTTGAGGGTCGTACGGGACACGGACTGATCCCGAACCTCCCCCCGCAGGAAGCTCATGATCTCGTTGTAGCGGATGCGCGGCATGACCCCGCTCAGGTGCTTTTCGTAATGTTCGATCAGCCTGGGGACGTATTTGGAGGCTCGGAAAAAGTAGCTTTCCTCCTGCATCAGGGTCAGGGGCCGGCCGCAGTCCGGGCAGGTGTTGCCCTCCCCGGCGCTGGACTCGGGGACGTAGGTCTCGCAGGGGACGCAGTACTGCCCCTCGTAGGTCCCCTTGTAGATGTCCCCCTGCTCCATCAGCTTCCCGAACATGGCCTGGACCACGCGGATATGGCGCGGCTCGGTGGTGCGGATGAAGTCGTCGTTGCCGATATCCAGGACCTTCCACAGATCCTTGAAGTTGACGTGGATCTTGTCCACCAGCTCCTGGGGCGTCATCCCCTTCGCCTCCGCGGCGGTCTGTATCTTCTGCCCATGCTCGTCCGTCCCTGTGAGGAAATACACGTCGTACCCCTTCATGCGCTTGTAACGGCTCATGACGTCGCAGGCTATCGTCGTGTAGGCGTGGCCGATGTGGGGGATGTCGTTGACGTAATAGATGGGAGTGGTGATGTAGAAATTCCTGCCGTCCATAATAAAAAACCTCCGTATTCACGTACTCGAACCGTCAGACCGGGCAGGGGCCCTCGGCCGGTCGGCCCCTCCAGGGCCTGAGCACGATGGGTTTCAGGTTGAAGCATTTCAGGGCCTCGTTCACGTCCTCCAGGGCAAACACGCCCCTATCCATGCAATGAAGGAGGACGATATCGTAGACCTCATCCTCCGAAAGCGTGTGCCCCGCCGAGACGAGAAGCTGACGCATCTCGTCCCGTTTCAGTTCGAGCGCCAGGCCGAACGCGAAGACCAGCTCCTTGAGGGGACAGCACTGCCCGTCGGCACGCAGAGCGGCCATGTCCTCCGGGGTCCAGCCCATTTTGGAGCTCATCTCCGCGTCGCCGATTCCCCTCTCCTCCATCAGCCCGGTAAGGGTCTTGACGAAGAAGCACGGCCCGTCCTCCGGGGAAAGACCCGCAAGGACATGAGGAACGGAGATCCCCCCCGGGAGAGGCACACCCTCCCCCTCCCCGCCGAGGGGACGGAGCGTGCCCTCCAGGGAGCTGAGCGTCCCATAAACTTTTTTCGCAAGATCCATGAGAAACTCCGAGGACAACATCGCTAGGACCTCCACAACCCCGGCAGAAAACCGATCATGCTATCTTATCACGATCCTCGGCACTCCTCCCGGAACACGGGGGAGAGGAGAAATACCAGGCCCAGCAGAGGCAGCAACCCGATGAGCAGCGTCGTATTGTGGATGCCGATCCTGTCCGCAAGCTCTCCCAGGGGGTAGAGCGTCACGTTTGCCGTCCCCCACGCAAGCCCCATGACAACCGAACTCGCGACGCTCCGGGCATGGGGCATCAGCGTCTGGGCCAGGACCACGGTGAGGGGCATGGTGGAGTAGATGCAGGAGACCCCCACGATGTAGAGAGAGGTCGAAAGCAGCCCCGAGGCCAGCGAGGCCGACGTCAGGAAAAGCGAGCCCAGGAGCAGGGTCAGCCCCAGGATCGTCCTGATGCGCACCCTTTGGGACAGCCGTTCGACGGGGATCATCGCCAAAGTTCCTCCGAGCGTGATACAGAAGAGAACGGTCCCGATGGCATCCAGAGCACCGCCCTCGGCCGCGATCTTCAGCGGCAGGAAAAAGCGTACGCACTGGAACACGACGTCCCGGATCACGGCGACGGCCCATAGGGGGAAGAGCACCGTAAACACCCCGCCGAAGCTCCGCCAGAACCCCGAGCCGCTCTCGGAACGGGGAGGAAGCGTTTCCCGGAGAAACGGCATGAAACAATAGATCAGAGGGGCAAGCAGGAGAGGTGGTAGAAGCGTGGCCCAGAGGCCTCCATACCCGAACCGCTCCACCACGAAGACGGCCACGACGGGGCTGACCAGAACCCCGGCCGTCCCGGAGATGTTGAACAGGGTCAGGGCAAACGACAGTTTTTCCGGCCTCGCCACATAGCCGATCCCCCCGCTGCCCTGAGGGTGGAACAGGGCGCTCCCCACCCCCCAGAGCCCGGCAAAGAAGAGGGCCCCTCCGTAGCTTCCCGCAGATGGAAGCATGACGGCCCCCAAGCCGCAGAGCAGGGGGCCGGCCATCATGAGCCAGGGGCGGCGAATACGGTCGCAGAAGTAGCCGATCACGGGCTGTCCGACGATGTGGCAAAGCCCCACGATGAGGCTGAGCGCCCCCGTCAGAGCGTAGTCCAGCCCCAGCGACGCCTTGATGTAGGGAACGAAGGTGGGCAGAAACGCCGCATACATATCGTTGACGCCGTGCGCCAACGATATCAGGACCACCTTGATCTCCAAAAGCGCAAAAAAGTCCCCTTTCAGGGGGAAGGCGCCCGTCTTTCCGCTCAACGCAGTTCAACTCCATTCCTGAAAAGGCGGCGTCCGCCCCTTTTCCCCTGGTCTCTTACAGAGCTTTCCGAGGCTTTAGCCGCAGTTACTTTATCATGGACAGCTTGAGATTCCGATCGAAAAAGAGCGTGGCCAACCGTCGCCGCCCCTTCATCAGGGAATAGGAATAGGGGGTGTCAATGGCCGTCGCCACATAGCGCGCACGCAATATGAGATTGTACCCCGCGTGGTCGGCTATCGCGAAAATCTTGTCCAGCGAGAGCCCCAGCTGAGGCTCGCCGATCAGAGGATCCAACGGGTCTCCGGAGAAGACGACCCGCCCCGAAGGCGCGGGAGCCGGTACACCATCCACCCCAGCACCGGGAACCGCTTCGCCCGGAGCCTTCGCGCCGGCGGGCCCCGCAGGGGCCTCCGTAGACGAACGGGCTCTTTTAGGCCTGGCAAGGGATTTCAACTCCACCACCGGTCCTCCGGTCCCCGAGCTGCCCGAACCCGAGGATCCCGCCTCCGGAGTTCCCTTGGGGGCCGCAGGGGGCTCGGGGTTGAGCGGGCGGATCGCCGCATCCGCACTCCACCGGCTGCCCAAAATACAACCCCCTACCGACAACACACCACAAATCAGCAACACAGCGATCTTTTTTGAAGACATCATACAGACAACCTCCCCAAAAATTTGAATGACGACGAAAAAGGTGCGCACAAAATCGACATCAATCCAAAAAATCCTTGAGTTTGCGACTGGGCTGACGAAGCTTCCTCAAAGCCTTGGCCTCGATCTGCCGGATCCGCTCCCGGGTCACGTTGAACTTGCGCCCGACCTCCTCCAGGGTGTAGGAATGTCCGTCCTCCAGGCCAAAACGATAATGAAGCACCTCCCGCTCCCGGCTGGACAGCGTGGCCAACATTTCCTCGATCTGTTCGTGAAGCAGATGGCCCGCCGCCGCCTCGTCCGGACTCGGCAGGTCCCGGTCCTCGATGAAGTCGCCCAGCTGGCTGTCCTCCTCCTCCCCTATCGGGGTCTCCAGGGAGACCGGAAGCTGGGATATGCGGCGTATCTCCTCGACCCGGGAGGGGTCGATCTCCATCTCCGCGGCGATCTCCTCGTCCGTGGGCTCTCGGCCCAGCTGCTGCACGAGCTGGCGGGAGATACGTACCATCTTGTTGATGGTCTCCACCATGTGGACCGGCACGCGGATCGTCCGAGCCTGATCCGCAATGGCGCGGGTAATCGCCTGACGAATCCACCAGGTCGCGTAGGTACTGAACTTGAATCCCCGGCGATAATCGAATTTCTCCACCGCCCGGATCAAACCGAGGTTCCCCTCCTGGATCAGGTCCAGAAAGAGCATTCCGCGCCCGATGTACTTCTTCGCGATGCTGACCACCAGGCGGAGGTTCGCGTCGACGAGCTTCTGCTTCGCCTTGACGTCCCCCTCCTCCATGCGCTGGGCCAGGTCGACCTCCTCCTCCGCCCGCAGAAGGGGGACTTTTCCGATCTCGCGCAGATACATGCGCACCGGATCCGTCAGAGGGATATCGTCCAGCTTGCCGAAGTCCCCGTCCAGGGACGGGAGCAGCTCCTCCCCAACTCCGACGGAGGCCTGAACCTTGCCCCGACTTTCCTCCTCGACGACCTCGATTCCCAGCTCCTGAAGGTTGCTCAGGATGTTGTCCAGCGTATCCGGGTCCCAAACCTCCACCGGAATATGCCGCTCGATATCGCGATGCGTGACAAAGCCACGTCCCTGCCCCTCATGAACAAGGGTCCTCACCTTTCCCAGGTATTCGGGAGAATCGCTCTTTGCCGATCCGATCCTGACATCGCGCTTGTTTTCTTCCTGCACCGCACATGACCTCCATTTTCATTCCGCCGTATTTCCAGTTCCTCAGGTGGATCGGAACGCCTGTTATTCTGCCGGGACAAGGCCAAAAAACGGAGGAAAAGAGACCTCGGGGGATGGGCCGACCATCTGCCGGGTCTCGGCAAATTCCATCTCGTAAAGCAACCTGCTGATCCGAAGCTGAAGCGGATCGTCCGTCTCGTAAGCCATACAGAAACGCCGATATCCAAACTGTTCCGCAAAGAAGGCAAGGCCCGGGTCCCCGTCCTGACCGGCGAGCATTCCCTCGAAGTCCGTCAGAAACTTCTCCTCGTCGAAAAAAATCCCCTCGCTCACCAGGACGATCACCTTGATGTTCTCCATCAGCACGCCCCTGTTCCAGAGGGAGCAGAAGGCAACCCCGGCGGAAAGGTCCTCCGAACCGCCGAAGCCGGCGCCGATGAGGCGCTCCATACGGGGGGAGTAGCCCAAAATCATCATGAACCCCAGGCTGAAGGCCCCTTGGGGCTCAGCCCTGTAAAAATTGTCGCGCATCAGGCTTCCGATGGACCCCATCCCAAGCGAGGACATGAAGAAGAACTCGCTCCCCCGTTCGAGGCAGGACGCCGCCACCCTCCTCAACCTGGGGTTGAGGAGGCAATTCATGGAGATCGGCCGATAATCCACCCCGAAGGGGAACCAGGACGCGATCTCGAGGTCCAGGTCCGAATTCCAGTAAGGAAGCAAAGTATCCTCCTATTTTATCTCAGGCCTCCGATTCACCTCGAGCCTTCGGGAGCCCGAGCCAACGAAGGGACGAATCGAACCGACGGCAGCATATCCCCCGCCGCGAGAAGGGAAAAGAGCGCAGAAACACTGTCTCCGGCGTTTCTCTCCGTCGAGCCGGAGGGTATCCTTCCGGTCCAACCGCGAGGCCCCTCCGCTAGGCGACGCCGGAAGCCTGAGCCGCCTCCTGCCCTTCCCGGACGATCCGGGCCACGTACTCCACCAGCTGGGATATCTCCGGCTTGGTGATCTGATAGCGCGCCCCGACGCTGGCAGCCTTGACCTTGATGTCCTCCGCCATGATGGAGGAGAAGACGATGATCGGCAGATCCTTCGTCGCCGGATTCTCCTTGATGCGGCGGGTCAGGGCAAGTCCGTCCAAGCGGGGCATCTCGACGTCGGTCACCAGTACGTCGAAATGCGCCCCCTCCTTCATGATCGCATCGTAGGCCTCCCTGCCGTCCGAGCAGAGCAGGAGATTCGTAAATCCCCCCATCGCGAGGGAATCCTTGATCTGCTTGCGGATGAGGGGCGAATCCTCCGCCACGACGATGCGGATCGCGGCCGGGTCCGTCACCCCTTCCATCAGGGCGGCGGCGCGGGAGGGGTCCCACCTGCTCTGCATGGAGAGCTGCGGGCTGATTGTCTGCACGATGGCCTCGTAATCCAGCAGCAGGACGTTCCGACTGTCGCGCTTGATGACGTAGAGTATCCATTCCCCAAGGTACTTGCCCGTCAGGCTCGAGTCCAGGTCCTCCGAGTTGATGCGGTAGATCCGCTCCACGGCGTCGACCACAAAGCCCAGCTTGACCTCGTTGAACTCGGCAATGATCACCTTGCTCTGGTCGAGGTCCACCGAGGGTTCGATGTCCAGAAAAACGCGCAGGTCAACCATAGGAAGGACCTCGCCCCTGACGGAGGTAATCCCGATCAGGGACCTGGGGGAATCGGGGATGACCCGGCATCCCGGCCAACGCAGAATCTCCCTGGTTTTATCGACGTTGATTGCAAATGATTGTTCCCCCAGGAAGAAAACCACGACCTGCCACTCGTTCGTGCCGACCTCCGTGATGACTTTCTTGACTTCCTGCATTTGAATACCCCGTTTCTTCAGCGACAAATCCCTCTCTGAGGTTGAATCCAATCCTGTTTAATATACCACCATTCCTCGAAAAGCGACAGACAACTCCCCCATCCCAAGTCCGCAGATTGCGGCGGTTTTATCGGGAATCGAGCATGTCATTGTATAGGCTAAGCCGACTTTGGTTTTGCACCCGTCAGGTGCGGCAAAAATATATAAAACCCGTCTTTACCACACGTTAAAAAATTTACCCGCGAACTTTGACGTATCGTTCGCAGCAGACAGAGCATCTTGGAGGCGGTTCACCGTCGATACAAAAGGCTCCCCACCGTGCCATTACGCCTTCACGACCAGTGCGTCCGCCGCCACGGCGCCCTTGCCCTCCTCCAGCACGAACACGGGGTTGATGTCCAGCTCCAACAAGTCCGTCTCGGCGACGGCCAGCCGGGAAACCCGGCTGACGATCCGGGCCAGGGCCCGGACGTCGCGCGGCTTGCTGCCCCGGGTCCCGGACAGGAAGGAATAGCCCTTGAGCTGGCGAATCATGTTCAGTGCCTCCTCCTCGTCCACGGCGCCGTGTCTCAGGGAGACGTCGCTCAGTACCTCGACGTAAATGCCTCCAAGCCCCACGGCGATCATCGGACCGAACACGGGGTCCCGCTTCACCCCTACGATGCACTCGAACCCGCCGCGCACCATCTCGGACACCAGGAACCCCTGGACCCCGCCCTCTCCGGCGTGCTCCTCCAGGTTCTTCCGCACCGCCTTGAGCGCACCCCGAAGCTCCTCGAAGGAGCGCACATCCAGCACCACGATCCCCGCCTCCGTCTTGTGGAGCACGGAGGCCGCCATCCCCTTGAGCGCCACGGGGAAGCCCAGTTCCTCCGCTGCATCGCAGGCCTCCTCCAGGTTTTTGCAAAGCCTCTCCCGCGTTATGGGAATGCCGTACCGCGACAGGAAGACCTTGGCGTCGTACTCCGTCATGTTCCCCTTCCAGTCAGGAAGGATCGGCACGGAGGCATCGCCCCGGGGTTTTGCGACCGGCCGGAACGTTCCCCACCCCTCCAGAGCCCTGAGGGCACGGGCACATTGACGGAAACTCTGGAAGATTGGGATTCCGGCGGCCTTCAACCTTTCGATGAAGCTCCCGCCGTGTCGACGGTCAATCATCCACACGGCCGCCTGGGGCTTCGTACCGCGGACATAGCTCTCGATCATGATATCCGTCATGACGTCTCCCGCCTGCCCCACGATCATGGAGAGGGATGTGACGGCCGCATCCAGTTCCGGATCCGCCTGCACCGCATCGAAGACGCTGCGGAAGTTCTCCGGCTGTTCCGAGATCTGGACCGTCATGTCCACCGGGTTGCGGGACGCTCCGAAGGGCGGTATCGCCGCCTCGACGCGGGCTCTCGTGACGGGGGAGAACTCGGGAACGGAGAGCCCGACGTCATTCAGGCAGTCGGCCATGACGATGCCCGCGCCGCCGGAGGTCGTCAGGATCGCCGAACGTCCTCCACTCATCCGCTTCTCCGCCCCAAGCACCTGGCCGATGCCGATGATGTCGTCGATGTCCTCCATCGGGATGACCCCGTACTGCGAAAAGATGGCCGACCAGACCCGTTCGTCCCCCGTCAGGGCCGCCGTGTGGCTCTTGGCCGCCTCGCGCGCCGAGGGGGACCGCCCCGCCTTCAGCACCGCGACGGCGATGTCCCGCTCCCGGGCCTTCCTCACCAGGCGCAGGAACGCCTCGCCGTCCTCCAGCCCCTCCAGATAGAGCATCAACAGACGCACCTCGGGGTCCTCCAGCACATAGTCCGCGCACTCCACGGCATCGAGGTCCGACTGATTTCCGGTGGTCGCCACATAGCGGAACCGCACGCCGTGCTCCATCCCGACGCCGAAGGACGAGAACCCGAACGCCCCGCTCTGGGACACGAACGCGACGTGCCCCACGGGGGGCCGAGGCACATCGTAAAGGGCGCCGGAGAACGTGAGCGGGATCCCCTCGGCGAGGTTCGCCAGCCCCTGGCAGTTGGGGCCCAGCACCCGTATACCCCCGTCGTGGGCGATGGACGACACCTCTTCCTGGAGGGCGAAGTTGCCGGTCTCGGAAAAGCCGGAGGAGTAGACCAGGGCGAAGGGGACCGCCTTGGCCGCACAGGCCCGCATCACCCCGGGGATCAGCCTGGCCTTGACGCTGAGAATGGCGAGGTCGACGGGGCCGTCGATCTCCGTGATATCCCGGTGCACGGGAAGGCCCGCTATGGTGTCGGCTTTGGGGTTGATGGGATAGATCGCCCCCTCGTAGCCGAAGGACTGGAGGTATCGGAGCGTCCGGCCGGTCAAGCGCTCCAGGTCGGACGAGGCCCCGACGATGGCGATGGCTTTCGGGGCAAAGAGCCTCCTCAGAGGATGGGACAACAGGGATTTGGGCGCTTCTTTCGTGTCCTTCATGATCCATGGATCCTCCCGTTCGTTGGCTTCGGCCCACAGGGGCCGCAAAAATCACAAAAGGCCGCCCTCGCGAGAGGACGGTCTTTGAACGACGGAGGGATAGGGCCCTCGGGGTGCGCCCGCCGCATGTACAGCGAGACACCGAGGACTGTGCTCCGCATGACCGGCCCGAATCCGCGCGGGGGGCGTGCGCTCCTTCGAAAGGCCGGTCTCCTGGCTCGCTCCTTTTTTCGGCCCCCTTCCCGGAACGGAAGACGTCCCAGTGGTACGGCCGATGCTGCCGAGCTTACAGTGGCGGGTCCGCACCGGTCTTGCACCGGACTTCCCGAACACCTTCCGAGGCTGTGTTGTCTGCCCGATCACTATACGGCAAAAGATGGGAATGTCAAACGGGTCTCGCCCCTCCGCCGCATTTCGGACCACGCACTCCTCCCGGAGGGCCGCCGCTCCCCTTTTGGAAGAGGAGCGCTTCGGTATAATACGCTTGGAGTTCACGCCTCGCGTGCACCCGAAAAGCCAAGGGGAGATGACTGAGATGGGAGAGCCTTTTCGCGTATCCGACCTTCTGGACACCCTGATACGACTGGAGGAGAGGGGAAGCGCCTTTTATGGGGACCTCGCCGCAAGGACAAAATCGGAACGGGCCCGGAAGCTCTTCGAGCAGCTCGGCGGCGAGGAGCGAGAGCACCGGAACCTGTACGCCGCCCTCAAGAGCAAGTTCGCCGAGGAGGAGGTCCCGGGACCGGAGCGCATCCGGCACCTGGACACCCTGATCCGTCAGAGCTTCGCCTTCGAGGAGTTCAGGCCCATCCTCAAGGACACCGAAAAGGCGTGGCAGCAGGCTCTCGACTTCGCCATACGGCTCGAAAAGGACACCGCATCCTACGTCAGGGAGATTCGCAGCATCCTCAGGCCCGAGGCCCCGGAGGTCTTCGAAGCCATTCTGGCCGAGGAGGAACGGCACCTCAAGCTGCTGCAGGACTACAGAAACCAGAGCATGTACTGAAAAAAATCCGTCGATAGGGACGCAAAATCCCTATCGACGGATTGGCAGCCTCCAGGCTCGACTCTATTCCCTGCCGATATCCTCAGGGGTCAGCGCGGTCAACTCGCGTCCCTGTTTTCTCCTGTAAGAATCGGCCACCCAAAAGACAACGACTCCAAGGCCGAAGAAGAGCAGGAGAGAGAGATAACCTCCCGCATCCAACTCCATACAGGCCCCGATAACCAGCCAGATCGAGATCCCCATGCCGACCAGGAACATCGGGAGCCCCCCTGGTGCCCTGAAAGGACGTTTCCACTCGGGATGAAGCCTCCTGAGGCGTACGACATCGAGACAGGAGATGAAATAGACGACCCCTGCGGCAATGCTGGAGATGGCATAGATGTACTGCACCCAGTTGTCCCCACTGAAAAAGCAGAAAAACAAAGAGAACATGTAGACCACAACATTGGCCAAGAACGGCTGGCCATAGCGATTAACCTTTATGAACCCCCTGGGAAGCTGGTTCAGCTGCGCGGCGCCATAGAGCACCCGGGCGCTGGACGTCCAGAACCCCATCAGTGTGGTGAAAGCGTGCATGAGGCCAGAGACAATGGCGAGGATCCCCAGAATCGCGGGCAGCCCGAAGCGAGCCACCAGTTCGGGCTCAGGCATGCTCATCGAGGCAATTTCATGCCACGGGGCCATGCCTCCCATCGCCAGCACGACAAAGCTGTAAAGCAGCGCGGGAATGAAGAGCGATGCAAGGATAACCTTCCATATTTTTGAGGCCGGAAAATTGGTCTCTTCTATCAGGGTGGGCGTCATTTCAAAGCCGATGAACTTGAGCGAGAATACGGCCATCGCAATGAAGATTCCATACCCCCCCTTCGGGAAAAAGCCCTGGTTCAGACGAATGTGATCCATACTCCAGTGGCCGCTGAGGAAAAAGGAGGACGAGACCAAAAGCGAGATGACGATCATGGAGAAGAAAAAGAAGTTGGACAGTTTCCCCGTCAGGCTGATGTTGAAATTGGAGAGGACGAACCAAAGGGTGACGGAGAATATCGCCACCATCATCATCTGATCGCTATTCAAAGGATAGAAATGGTTGATGGCCGTTCCGAAGATGAAGGCCATCATCGGGGGCTCCACGACCTGAATCAGAAACATCATCCACTGAGTCGCAAATCCCATTTTGTTGCCGTAAGCGTTGCTGGTCCAGGCATCCACCCCCGCAGCAAAGGGTAGCATTGCGGACAGCTCGCCGAACGCCAGGCCTACGGGAACAAGGAGAAGGGCAAGAAGGGGAAACAGGAAAGCCGCCCCCGCCCCCGTGGTCTGAAACCAGTAGGGAGCCTCGGCGAGCCAGCCTCCGATAACGGCTCCCGACGATATTGCGATCATCTGTACGAAGCTCAGATTCCTCTTCAGTTTGCTGTCGTTCATGTTCTTCCTCCTACAAGGCGGCGATCAATTCGTCGGTGCTGACCACGTGGCAATAGATGTTATTCAGCACCGAGAGTTCGTGCTCCTGTATCTCACGCGTCGATGCCCCGCAGGCGTCCTCTACGAGCCAAACCTTGAAGCTCTCGTCGGCCAAGCTGCGTACGGTCCCCGACACGCACTGATCGGTCAGGACCCCGGTCACGACCACCGTATCGATGCCGCAATTGTGCAGCATCAGCCGGAGCGACGTCCCCGTAAGGGCGCTGTCCGTCGTCTTCCTGACCACCAATTCGTTTTCGCGAGGAGCCAACGGAGCGACGATCTCGCCGGCGGGATTTCCGTCGAGCAGGAGCAATTCGTTGTATCCCGTGGCCTTCTGATCCAGGGACCGATCCCTCCCATTCGCGAGCTGGCCGGTTATGCGGGCGTGGGCGACAAGCATCTTCCTCTCCCGAAACGCGGAAAGGAGCCGTGCGTTGTTGGGGATCACCTCGTTGTCCACTCGATCGTAAAAGTACTCCCAGCGTGCATAATAGGCCTTTTCCCTCTCACTCATGCCGCTTGTGTCGGGACGGGTAAGGAAGTGGTATTGCATATCCACGATAAGTAGTGCCGTTCTGCTCCCGTCGATGACAATTTCGCCGTAATCCTCATCGAGCTCGTAATAGAACGAGCAATAACGATCGTTGACCTTCATGATTACATCCAACCTCCACATCGGTATAATCTGTGCAAAGGGACGTCCCTTTCTGAAATTCTTGCAGAAAGCCCCGCACGTTTCAATCGCCGCCGAGGTTTTTCTATGGTCACTTGAAAATTCACCCTCCGTTTTTTGGCAAAAAAAGGCCGTAAAATCGGAAGATTGAGGGCGAAACCATCGTCGTCCGGCGCTTTGCTCCATCCCGATTCAAAACAACGACCGCACACGACTTGGGGCATCACTGTTATCATAGTCCTCATAAGGGCCGGCCTCTTTTGACAGGCGCGAAGCACCCGGAGCAATACAAGGAGACGTACAGCAGGATGTATAAAATATTGATCGCCGAAGACGAGGCTATAGAAAGGAATTACCTTACGCAGTTCATCGAAGGAACCGGGGACTACAGCGTGGTGGCGAGTGTGGAGGACGGGCTGTCCGCCGTCGAGCTGACGTTGCTTCATCGGCCGGACCTGGCTCTTCTGGACATACGCATGCCCCTCCTGGACGGGCTCCAGGCAGCGGAAAAGATCAAACACCACCTGCCCCAAACCTTCGTGATCCTCAACTCCGCCTACGCCGAATTCGAGTTTGCGCAAAAAGCCATCCGCTGCGGGGTCGATGCCTATCTGGTAAAGCCTTCGTCGAACCGCGAAATTCTCTCCGTGCTGAGGGCCTGTCTGCCTCCCGTCCAAACTCGCCGCGCGGACAATGCGGATTCGCCGTCCCTGATGGAGGGCTTCCCGGGAAAAGCGCTGGAGGATTTTCGCAAAAGCATACAGATTGGGGATCTTCGACTTCTCGAGCAGGCCCTGGACGACATCGCAAAATTCTTTGAGCGGAAGCTCCCCCTCAACGTCTACCGAATCCTTGCCATCAACATCGTATTCTCCCTGGAAAGGACCTGCTTCGAATCCCCCCTGTTCCGCCCCCTCCTGGGGAATGCCGCACAGGAACTTATCGTCCAGAGCATCGTCGCGGCTACGGATATCCTGACGATTCAGAATATCGTACTCTCCTGCCTCGCAAAGCTGCGTTCCTCGGCATCCGTCCTTCTACAGGCGTCGATTCCTGCGGTACGGCGCATCACCGCCTATTTGGACGAACATTTCAGGGAACCCGTCACCTCGGCATCTTTGGAGAAGATCGTCTGCCTGTCCGGCGATTACATCGAACGCCATTTTCGTAGGGAGACCGGGCAATCCATTGCGCAGTATTTACGGGCCAAAAGAGTGCTCGAGGCAAAACGGCTTCTCTCCCGGAGCGATATGACCCTGCAGGACATCTCCGAAGCCTCGGGGTTCGGCAGCCTTTCGACCTTCTACAAGGTTTTTCGCAAGGCGGTACACAATACCCCTGCCCAGTACAGGAAGGCAACCCGGGGATGAGCGACATCCGCGATCTCCTGTCCAAGGAGCTCCAAGAGGAACTTCAGGAATCTTTCGCCTTCGCTACGGGTTTCGGAGTCGTCTTTGTCGACCGGGAAGGGCGACATCTCGGAGAGGGAAGCAACTTCACGAGCTTTTGTCGTGCCATCAACGCAGATCCCGAGGGGGAAGGGTGCTGTCAGTGCTCCAATCAAAAGGCTCTGCGTATCGCTCTCGAGGAGGATCGCCCCAGCATATACATCTGTCATGCCGGATTGGTCAACATAGAGATCCCACTGATCCTGGAGGGGGAATTCGTCGGTGCGCTCACGGCAGGACAGGTTCTGTGCAGCGACACGGGATGTTTTCCCGAGGATGAAAAAGCGCCCGAAAAGTGGTGGGCGCAAAACGAGCACTACTCCCAATATTATGAGGAAATCCCTGTTTACAGCCGCAAGCAGATTGAGGAGACTGCGCGGGCCCTCCAGAATCTCACCCGCTACATCCTGAACCTCAAGGCGCATGCCAAAATGCAGGAGGAGATCAACCAGGTCACACGGGAACTCCTAAGGAATCAGAAAAAGCAGATGGACCTGAAAAACCAGCTGTCCCAAGCTCGTTTCGAGGCCTTGCAGAAGCAGATCATGCCTCATTTCACCTTCAACGTTCTGAACTCCATATCACGCTCGCTGAGCCTGGGGAACGCGGAATGCGCCGAGGAGATGCTGAGTTCCTTCTCTTCCATGCTCCGCTACACTTTGACGCAGTCGACCAGCCACGTGACGCTCAGACAGGAGATCGACTACATCGATAACTACCTCAGTATTCAAAAACACCGGTTCGGGGATAGAATTGGTTACAGCATCCTCTGCGACAAATCGATGGAGACCCTGGTCCTGCCCTTCTTCACCCTGCAGCCCCTGGTGGAAAACGCTATCGAGCACGGCCTCCTCAATCCGGGACAACTGCAAGGAGGCAAGCTCCTCATCTCGTGCAAAAAAAAGCACGAGACCTGCGAGATCAAGATTATGGACGACGGGGCGGGCATTGAGGGGAAAAAACTCAAAGCGCTTCGCAAAAAACTTGGTTATACACGGAAGAGGATAACCCCGGGCGAGGGCATCGGGATGAGGAATTGCCTCGAAAGGCTGAAGCTGTTTTTCGGGGAACGATGCAGGGTGGAGATTCGGAGCCAGGAGGGAAAAGGGACGACGATTACCCTGTCGATCAAAGATGCGGGAGAGGCGCGAAAGCTGGTGTCAGGGCTCGAGTGCAACCTGAAAACGCCATAGACGCGCGTATCCGACACCCGTTTCACAGAGGACGCCGCACTCCCTCGACGGGGAGCGGAGCAAATTTCAAGAAGCTCAGGAGCCAGCGGGAACAGGCTCCTGAGGATAAAACGTCATCGGGACAAGAAACACCTCGTCACCTTCGCAGCACCTTCGACAGAAACTCCGCCGTCCGCGGCTCGCGCGGGCGGTCGAAGACCTCGTCGGGCGGCCCCTCCTCCGCAATGCGCCCCCGGTCCATGAAAAACACGCGGTCGGCAAACTCGCGCGCAAACCCCATCTCGTGCGTGACCAGCAGCATCGTCATGCCGTCCCCGGCCAACTCCTTCATGACCTCGAGCACCTCTCCGATCATCTCGGGGTCGAGCGCGGAGGTCGGCTCGTCGAAGAGCAGAACCTCCGGGTCCATCGCAAGGGCCCGGGCGATCGCGACCCGCTGCTTCTGGCCCCCCGAAAGGCGCTCGGGCCACTCGTCGATCTTGTCCTCCAGGCCGACGCGCCGCAGAAGCTCCTCCGCAAGGGCGTCGGCCTCCTTGGCATCGGCCAGTCCCAGCGAGACCGGCGACAGGGTTATGTTGCGGCGCACGGTCAGATGCGGAAAAAGGTTGAAGTGCTGGAAGACCATGCCCATGCGTCGGCGGACCCGATCGATGTCGCAGCTCGGGGCCGTGACGGACTCCCCCCGGAAGAGGATCGTGCCGGCGCTCGGCTCCTCCATCCGGTTCAGGCAGCGCAGAAAGGTGCTCTTCCCGGAGCCCGAAGGGCCGATGACCGCCAGCCGTTCCCCCTTCGCCACCGTGGCGTCGATGCCGTTCAGCACGGGGACGCCCCCAAACTCCTTGCACAGGCCGCGAACCTCGATCAGGGGCTCGCCGCATCCGAACGAACGCTCCTCAGCCGCACGTCCTTCAATCATTATGCCCTCCGGCTGCGGTGCAGCCACCTCTCCAGCCTGCGGACCAGTTCCGTCAGGACCAGTACCATGGCCAGATAGATCAGGGCCACCATCACCAGGGGCTGGGAATGCTCCAGCGTCAGGGCCTGAATGTTCTGTCCGGCGCGCGTCAGGTCGTCGATGCCGATGTAACCGGCCACGGAGGTCTCCTTCAGCAGCGTGATGAACTCGTTGAACAGCATGGGGACGACGTTCCTGAAGGCCTGGGGCAGGACGACGCGCAGCATCGCGATCCGGTAGGGCAGCCCCAGGGAGCGGGCCGCCTCCATCTGGCCGGGGTCGACGGCCTCGATCCCCCCGCGGAAGATCTCCGCGACGTAGGCCCCGGAATTGAGGCCGAAGGCCAGGATGGCGACGTGAAGCGTGTTGATGTCGCGTACCGCCGCGAATATGGAGAAGTTCCAGATCAGGAGCTGCACCATGACCGGGGTCCCGCGCATCACGGCAATGTAGAGGTTGGCCAAGGCGTTCAGCAGGCCGATCCGGGCCCCTCCCCGATGCGCCACCCGGATCACGCTGATCAGCATGCCCAGGAAAAGGCCGATCACGGTCGCGAAGGAGGTCATGATCAGCGTGGCCTTCAGACCGTCAATCAGCATCCTGTAGCGCCCGTCCAGGATGAAATTCTGGTGAAACTTCTCTCCAAACCCTACCCACGCGGCAGGGGAGAAAAAACCGCCGCGTACCAGCAAAATGACGAGAAACGCCCCGCAGACGAGGAGGCCGGCGTTGCCACGTCCGAGCCTGCCCCATCCGCGGGACGATCCGCTCCCATTCGTTTCCGGGGAGGAGGCGGGCGTCATCGATACGCGCCCTCCTCCCCCAGGGTCCGCCCTCCCGTCATTTCCCGGCCGGCGCCTCGCAGTCGTCCGCCCGGACCACGGCCACCTGTTTCGCTCCCTCGACATAGTTGTCGGAGAAGTCCATGTTCTTCCTGCGGTCCTCGGTCACGGTGATCCCCGCGCAGATCATGTCGACCTTTCCCGAGGCCACGGCCATCGGCAGCGCGTCGAAGTTCATGTTCTCGACGACGAGCTCCCTGTTCAGGCGCTTGGCTATTCCGGCCGCCATCTCAATGTCGATGCCGATATAACCGTTGCCCACTTTGAGCTCGTAGGGTGCGAAACCGGCCTCCGTCCCCATGACCAGCTTTCCGCCCTCGGCCCCCTTGTTCAGGTCGATGTCCTCGGGCTTGACCACGGCGTCGCCGTTGTACTTCTCCATGATCGCCGCCAGGGTCCCGTCCGCCTTCATGGCCGACAGGGCGGCATTGACCCGATCGCGGAGCTCCGTGTTCCCCTTCTTGAAGCCGATGGCATAGCTCTCCTCGGAAAGGGGCTCCTGCATGACGGTAAGGTTCTCCATGCTCTTCAGGAAGCGCTGCGCCGGGGCCTCGTCCATGATCACCGCACGCACCTTGCCCTGCTGGAGCGCCGCGATCGCATCCACGTACTTCTCGTAGGTGGTCAGAAGCTCCTTATGCCCTTCCCCGAGCAAGTCCTCGGCCAGGGACTGCCCCACCGTACCGCGCTGCGCCGCCAGCTTCTGATCCTTCAGCTGGCCGATGGCCGACAACTTTTCCTCCGCCCCCGAGACGCCCGCAAAAAGACATACCCCCAAAACGGCCCATGCGGCAAGGGCAGCAACCCGCCTCAAACCGTCGCTCCACTTCCTCACAGCGATCATCCTCTCATTTTTCACACAATAGGATTTTTCCAATCCCAATACTTCTCCCGATACTTCCCTTCCCACGGGAAAAACGCTCTCATCCCTCGCAGGTCAACCATATATGGATTGATATTATAGCACCTTCACACCCAAAACGGTAATGGAGATTACTTTTTATTTTCAAAGAAACATAAGTAACCCCATTTGGACCGCTCGGGCAGAGCTCCGCCCATGAACGCCTCACCCCGGTTGAACTTGACGGAAAAGACTTTTGCTATAAACTTGAAAAGTATTGTAAGGCTAAACACTAATATTTCTTTTGAAAGGGGGCTTTGAACCTGGCGTAAATCCTTTGAAATACACTTTTATCTACAAATTTTAATTGAGTAAGGAGCAGTGAGAGGTTTATGTTTCATCGCAGAATGTTTGTATCGACAACTATTTTCGCGACACTTTTCTCCCTGTTGTGCGTGGTATCGGCCGAGGCACATTTTCTCTCCATTGTCCCCGACACAAAAATCCATAAGGTGGCGGTGGGCAGTACGTACGAGGCAAAGTTGTCCTTTACCGAGGCCTTTCTCAACGCTGAAGTGGGCTGGGCGTCAGCGGACATCTTTTCAGCACGTTTTGTATACAAGGACGGGACGGAGACAAATTTTCCGACGTTTGAAAGGCATTTCGTCAGCGTGGACATCAAGTCGGGGGACCAAACGATCACCAAGAGGCGGAACGATTATCTCCTTTCCCAGGCAAAGCTGGAAAAAACGGGCACGGTTATCTTGGAGGCAAGCGGTGACCTCGCTCCCCGAATGGCTTATAAGGGCTATTCGAAACAGATCCTGAACGTTCAGAAGGACGCCTTCTCCATGAAACGCGTAGGGGGCGACGGTGTGCTTGAGATTGTTCCTCTCAGCGAGGTTGCCGATTTCGCCCCTGGCAAGACGGTGGCGTTTAAGGTCCTCGTCAAAGGGCAGCCCCTAAAGAATGTGAAGATTGAATGGGCCGACGAGAAATCTCCGGTAGTCAGACCCAGGAGGCCCGACGGAAAACTGGGAAGCCCCGAAAACACCGAGACAATAGCAATCACCGACGAGAACGGCATTTTCGATTTCACATTGAGGAATGCGGGCTACAACTGTTTTGGATTGATGCCGCCCGGAATTCCCAGCGGACGGTATAATCAAGACGGGAAAGAGATAAAGGAGTGGTTTGCCTCGACCCTGATCATCGATGTGCCGGCATCGGCCGCCGGAAGCTCCTTCGTCACACCCGTGACGCCGACGCTTCCGCCCGCCGTGTCGAAGGACAAAAGGCTGCAATCCGCAGCCACGCAGCCCTTCTCGGACCTGAGCAGGGCCGAAAAGGCGTTCTCCGCTTCGTTTGGATTTACGTCCGGACACCTTGCAGCGAGCTCGTCCGGCGCCGTCACCGTCTCGCAGGCGGTTGCCGAGGCGGCTCGGGCCGCGGCGGAGAAGGCCTATGGAAACCCCTTGCCAAGCGAGGTCAATCCTATGCCTCTCCTGAAGACGAATTTGGATAAGAAGAGCAGCGCAGACATCGCGGTCATGGGGATCGAGCTGACGGGTTCCGTGCTGGTAGGGACATTCCCAACCCCCCCAGCCAACGTCAAGTTGGTCAAGGTGACCGGCCCCAAGACGGGCGTCCTGTTGGGCTATCTCTCCGATCCTACCAAGTTCGGGGACGTGAAGGACGGGGCCTTCACGATCCTGGACGATCATGGCACCGTCGTATCGTCCATCGAGCCCGGCAAAAAATATGTCCTGACCCTCCTGATCAAGGACAATGGAGACTATGATCTGAGCAAGGAGGAAAAGACGATTGTCGACCCCGTGGTGATCCTGACCAGGAAGACGCCGACACCGAACCCGACGCCGAACCCGACGCCGAATCCAGCTCCGAATCCAGCTCCGAATCCGACGCCGAATCCAGCTCCGAATCCAGCTCCGAATCCGACGCCGAATCCAAAACCGAATCCGATGCCGAATCCAAATCCGAATCCATCGGGTTCCTCCAAGGACGGCGGCGGATGCGACGCGGGGTATGGAGGGGTTGCCCTGCTGCTCGCGGCAGCGTTCCTGCAGAGGAGGAAGGCATAGCTTCGTTCATCCGCGGCCGTACCGTTGGACAAACGCAGGGTCCCGCCCAATCGTCACCCCGGTTTGGCCGGGCACTTCAGAAGCGTCAAAAAGAGCTCTCCGTCCGTGACGGAGAGCTCTTTTTGACAACGAAACGGCCGGTTCAGAGGCCCGGCAAGCGGCTCTACTCGTAGTCCAGCGCGGGCTCCCGATTCTCCAGGACGCGCAGCGCCCCATCGGCCAGCGCCTGCATCTCGTCCTCCCCGGGGTAGCGCATGACGCGCGCGATGAAACTAACGCGCGCGGTCACGGCCTCGCAGAGCCGGTCGCTGTAGGCCAGGCCGCCCGTCAGGACAATGGCATCGACCTGCCCCTTGAGCACGGTGGCGCTGCCGCCGATCTCCTTGGCTATCTGGAGGCACAGCGCATCGAACACAAGCCGCGCCTTCTCGTCTCCCGCCGCGACGCGTTTTTCCACCTCGCGCAGGTCGTTCGTCCCCAGGTGGGCCACAAGGCCGCCTCGGCCGCAGATCATCTTCTGGACCTCCGCAAGGGTGTGCCTGCCGCTGAAGCAGAAGGAAACCAGCCCCCCCACCGGCAGGCTGCCCGAGCGCTCCGGGGACATCGGTCCCTCGCCGTTCAGGCCGTTGTTGACGTCGATTACGCGCCCACCGCAGTGCGCCCCCACGGAGATGCCGCCCCCCATGTGCGCCACCACCAGGCGGCACTCCGAGACGGGCTTGCCGAGCTCCGCCGCCGCACGCCGCGCCACGGCCTTCTGGTTCAGCGCATGAAATATGGAGATCCTCGGGATCTCGGGAAGCCCGGAGACCCTGGCCTCGTCGGCCAGCTCGTCCACCACGACGGGGTCTACGATAAAGGCCGGCACGTCGCCCGCCGCCGCGGCAAAGCGCACGGCCAGGGCAGCGCCCAAATTGCTGGCGTGGGAACCATAGGCCATGCTCTTCAGGTCCTCGAGCATCCGGGCCCCGACCCTGTAGGTTCCGCCGGGGATCGGCTTCAAAAGCCCTCCGCGCCCTACGACCGCGGCAAAGGAGGAGGGCTCCACGCCCTTGTCCTTCAGTATCTGCGCGATGCGGTCGTATCGAAAGCTCTCCTGATCCGTCACCGAGGCGAACGGCTCCAGCTCGGCGGCATCGTAACGCTGGGTCTCCGTCCAAAGGCACTGCGTTCCCTCGAAAAGCGCGACCTTCGTGCTGGTGGACCCGGGGTTGATGACAAAAATCTTCATCCTCGACCTCTCCTCTCTGAGATGGAGGGCTGGCTTTTGCCTGAGCGCCGGCCCTCCTGTCGTGCATTCTGCCCGGATATCCCTACCCGGCGTGGTGGGCCATCATGACGGCCGCCGCGATGGAGAGCATCTTGGCGCGCGGAGAGTCCGCGCGGCTCGTCAGGATGACCGGCGCCGCCGCGCCGACGATGATCCCCGCCGTCTCGTTCTTGGAGAAGTAGACGATCGCCTTGGCCATCATGTTGCCGGCGTCGATATGGGGAACCAGCAGGATGTCCGCGTGTCCCGCGACGGGGGAATCGATCTTCTTGATCCTCGCGGCCTCCTCGTTGATGGCGTTGTCCAGCGCCAAGGGGCCATCCACGATGCAGTTCTTGATCTGTCCGCGCTGATTCATCTGGACCAGCGCGCAGGCGTCCAGAGTGCAGGGCATATCGGGGTTGACCATCTCGACGGCCGCCAGACAGGCCACCTTGGGGCACTCCACGCCCAGGGCGCGGGCGAAGCTGACGGTATTCCTCAGGATGTCGGCCTTCTGCTTCAGGTCGGGATAGGGGTTGAACGCGGCGTCGGAGACGAAGAGGATGCGGTCGAAGCCCTCGACCTGGTGGAAGTAACAGTGGGAGATGACCTTGCCGCTGCGCAGGCCGACCTCCTTGTTCAGCATTCCGCGCAGGAAGTGATCCGTGTGCAGCTGTCCCTTCATGTAGATGTCGGCACGCTTCGAGGAAACCTCGGTCACGGCGACGAGCCCGCACTTGGCCTCGTTCCTCTCATCGATGATCGTGTAGTCCTTCTCCGACGCCCCAGCCTCGGCGATGCAGGCCTTGACCTTCTCCACATTGCCCACGAGGGTCGCCTCGACGAGCCCCGTCCTTCGGGCCTCCTCAATGGCGGAGATCAACCCCGCATCCTCGGCCATCGCGACGGAAACGCGTTTTTTTCCCTTGCTCGCGCAAAGTTTCCTGGCCTCCTCAATCATCTGGGACAGCGAACGAATCTGGTCCATAATCAAATTTCCTCCCTGTTGTATTGGATTCCGAAAAAGCCTTCCATTGAATAAGCCTTCAATGCGGCTGCTTTAACGGCCGTTTTCGGCCGATACACACCCATTATCGACGCAGGACGCTCGAGGCGTAGTCCCGCGCCGACTCCTCGCCCCTCAGCACGCGCAGGGCCCCCTGCGCCAGAGCCAGGAGCTCGTCCTCCCCGGGATACACCAGGCAGGGCGCGATCCACTGCACCCGCTCCAGGAGGAGGCGGACGAACCCGGCATCGTGGGCGATCCCCCCCGTGAGGATAACGGCATCGACGGGCTCCCCGAGCGAGACGGCCTGGGCCCCGATCTCCTTGGCGATCTGCCAGACCATGGCCCGGCGATAAAATGCGGCCGTCTCGTCCCCGGCCCGGATGCGCCGGTCGACCTCCAGCATGTCGTTCGTCCCGATGTAGGCATGAAGCCCGCCGCCGGAGGTCAGCTTCCGCCGGATATCTCCCTCGCTGTACCGACCGCTGAAGCAGAGGCGCGCGAACTCCCCGACCGGAAGCCCGCCGGCCCTGTCCAGGGAGAAGGGCCCCCACTCGTTGGCGCTGTTCACGTCGACGGCGCGTCCCCTCCTGTGGGCGACGACGCTGACGCCGCCCCCCAGGTGGACGACGACGCAGTTGATCTCGTTCCAAGGTTTTTCGAGGTCGCGCGCCGCACGCCGGACCATCGCCTTGACGTTGAGCGCGTGCAGCAGGGAGGGCCTGGGCAGCTCGGGAAGCCCCGTGATCTTCGCCTCCGGCGCCATCTCGTCCACGCACACGGGATCGACGATAAAGGCGGGGATCCCCAGGGGCTCCGCCAGGGAAAAGGCGAGGACCCCTCCGAGGTTCGAGGGATGATCCCACGGCCTGCCCAGCCTGAGGCGGTCCACCAGCACCGGATCGACGCGATACGTTCCCCCGGGCAGGGGGTCGATGATCCCGCCGCGCCCGACGACGGCATCCAGGCGGACCGTCTCGCCGTCGTGCGCCGCGAGGGCCGAACGGACAAGCCCAAGGCGAAAATCGAGCTGCTCCGAGACCGCGCCGAACGGCGCCAGCTCCTCCGCCGCATGGCGAAGGACATCCTGCCACACGCACGCCTCGTCCTCGAAGCGGGCCAGCTTGGTGCTGGTGGAGCCGGGGTTGATCGTCAAAACGGAGAACGCCATCGAGGCACCTTCCTCCCTTCGTCCCCCCACATTTATTCCAGCCACTTCCGGATATGGTCCAGGTAGAGTTTCGAGAGGCGCAACGTCATCGGGCCCGGCCTGCCGGTTCCGACCGTCCGATCCCCGACCCTCACGACGGGCAGCACCTTCTTTACGCTCCCCGTGATGAAGGCCTCGTCGGCCAGGGTCAGCTCCGACAACGTCGGGCAGCGTTCCTCCACGGATATGCCGGAGCCGCACGCGAGCTCCAGGATCGCCCTGCGCGTGGTCCCCCCCAGGACGCGGGACAGCGGAGCCGTGACCAGCACCCCGTCCCGGACAAGGAAGAACGAGCTGTGCCCCGCCTCGGTGATCTCCCCTCCCGGGCAGTAGAGCACCTCCAAGGAGCCCGGAGGGAGGGCATAGGCCGCCCGGTAGTCGACGCTCTTGACCTCGGGATTCTCACGGCCCCCATCCACGGGCTCAAGAACGACGCCCGTCTCGTAGAGCCGAGGGGACGGAAGGGCCAGCCGCTCGAAGACGACAAAAAAACGCGG
>NZ_CAUUGJ010000012.1:0-32251 GCF_963544685.1 uncultured Fretibacterium sp.
GCTGCGGGGCAGGGAGACGCAGAAGCACGCTCCAGGCTGTATGCTTTGGACAGCGACAAGAAAGATTGATCGCCCCCTTTAGGACCGTAAGTCTCAGAACCGTCGCCGGCTGTCAAGTCAATACGAAACAGCCGGAGGCGTTTCATGCGTCACAAGCCCCGAAGATTTACGGCCGCCCTGATCGTGTTCTCCCTGTTCTTTCAGCTTCCGCCTCTCCCCGCTCTTGCGGGCGGAGGGAGGCGCAACGTCCGCCGGCGCGGCCCACATCACCGCACCGGCGGACATGGGCAAGGACAGGCTGAGGCACTGCAAAGGAGAATCTGAATAATGAAACCCTTTCCGTACGATGAGTTTTACCCCGTGTTCATGGAGGAGCTCAAATCCATATTTTCTCGTTTTCTCGATTTATCGAGCGGAACAGGGATAAGAAACCCTATATTTTTGCCCTGACCGTTCGGGAATGGATGTCTTTCAACTATTTTGAATGCTATCATCTCGATGCAAACGGCAATACCGCGGTTGATTTTGAGTCTCAGGGAATGGGAAGCTTGGCAGAACTCGATTCCCGTCTTAAAGAATGGGTCGCCAAGAGGGAAGCGGACGGAATTCCACTTGACAAAGAGACCAAGAGACTCCGCAAGTCTTTTGGCATTGCTTCCGGCGTTGTAGACTATAAATATTCGGTGGAGGAATGGATAAATACAGCGTTTACGGATAACGATTTTCCTAAATCAGATTCCATGATATTGGCTTACATTACAGAAAACGAACAGAACATTACGGATGAAGAAAAATACACGGAGGAACTTACGAAATTCAAGATTGAGTTTTTTAATTTTTTGATAAAGTGCCTGAAGCAATTGCGGGACGAGAAATATTTCGAGTCGGTATACCCGGAAAGGATTCTGATAGATTTTCAGGTCGAAGAATACTATGATGACGAGGAAAAAATGATACATATTTTCGAGGAACTGAACACGAAGGAAGAGGCAAAATTATTCGCGCGGTTTTTGTATGGTTAGAACTTCCCCGATATATCGCACAGGCAACCAATCCTAAAATTCCGGTCACTTGACAATGGAGCTGTAAATACTCCTTGACTTTCTTACACGGGTCAATGAAAACATCGCTTCAGGGTGGTCTGTCGGGGGGTGGGAAAAATGCCCTGATGGACCACGTTTTGTCTATCATCCTGAGATATAAGGCGGCAGAGATGAATTTAACGGAGTACTTGAAGCAAATCGTAAACGACGAGCAATGGGATTATGAAAAGGACTGCGACCTCTCCGCTCGTGGCATAACGCCGGATATCGTTGACGAGAAGCTGCTCTTGAAGGTCGCATCTAAGCTACACAAACAAAAGGAAAGGGAGTCCTTTTGGGAGGATCTGCTCGATTATTTGCCGGAAAAATCTTTAACTCAGAATGTATTTGCTTATCTTTTAGGAAATAAAATTGCGCTGGTCTCCCTGGCGCACAGGCGCTCCGACGATGAGAGATTGAAGAAGCTGATCCCGTATGCGGAAGAAGCGCTGTTTACATTGGCAAAACGATATTATGGACAAAGCGAATATTATCCTTCGGATTTCGACGGCGAGAGCAGATATTCCGCCGAGGATTTTGCCGGCTTCCTCTGCGAGTATTATTACGACGCGTTATTGGAGCAGCTGAGCTCGCTTAAACCGGATGATCCGGAAAAGGAAATGATACTGTTTTATTTCTACTCCAAGAAGCATCGCCCGGATGTCAAAAAACTGATTGAGTCGAGGTGTCCGGAGGCAACAAACGAACCGGCGACCATTCAATCGGCCTATGAAAGTAACGACCCCCTCCGCTTTCTTGCTTTGTCGAGGAATCTGTTTGTCACCACAGACATGTTGGAGTCATTGGGAAATGTGTCCGACATGGAAAACGCATCGTGTATAAGGAGCAATGCTCGAAAGACGCTCTCGATCAAAAAGTACCTGGATTCCCATGAGGGAGCACCTCAGATCACGACCAACAAGGCGTACCAGGACCCTAAAAAGGCCGCGGAATGCATGACAGCACCGATGCGTGCCGTATGGCAGGACAACCCCGGCTTTCATCTCCTCAACGAGTCGCTTGCAGCTGGCGTGGATGTCAACGAAAAGAATGTATACGGCATGACGGCATTGATGTATGCCGCGTGGCGGGATGTCCCCAGCATAGAGGTTGTCGGCGTGCTCGATGCCGGAGCGGACGTGAACGCGAAGGACGAGGATGGCATGACGGCGCTGATGTTCTCCGTGTGGGGGGATACCCCCAATGTCGAGGTCATCGGTACATTACTTGACGCGGGGGCGGAGGTTGACATGAAGGATCATGCGGGCAAGCGGGCCATCGATCACGCGCAGGCGAACGATAGGCTGAAAGGGACGGACACGCTCAAACGTCTGGAGAACATGAGCAGGTAACCCGAACCTCAGTCGAGCAGGAAGACAATCGATGCGAAAGGATCGTCCACTTGAGGCGGCGCGGAACGCTTCAACTCCCCTGCTTTCCGAAAGCGCCTCCGATTCGGCCCCTCCTCCTCGAAACGAAAAAACGCCTCAGGCCGGTCGCAGGCGGGCGTGAAGGAACATCCTGTCCTCCCGGTCTCCCCCTCTGTAGGAATAACAGACCTCCCGGCGCTCGAAGGTATCCAGACACGAAACGAAGATGCGGTCCTGGTCGATCCCCGACTCCATCAGCTGCAGCCGAAGCTCTCCCGCGATGTCGAAATAGAAATGCCCCTCCATCTCACAGACGTTCTCGGCACGGAAGGCCTCGAGGCCCCGGGCCGTCCACTCCTCCATCGTGCGGGGATAATTGCCCCCGCCGATGCAGGGCCCCACCCAGGCGGAGGACGAGCGCACGGCATCGGCCCCAAAACGTCTGGCCACCTCGTCGAGCCCGGCGCGAACGATGTTCTGCACCGTTCCCTTATAACCGGAGTGCATCAGGAGCACCCAGGGCGTTCCGGCGGCGGCCCATTCCCCGGAGGGCATGACCACCACGGGGGCGCAGTCCGCAAAACGCAGCGACGCCTCCAGGCCGGGACTCGTCAGAAGGACCCCGTCGGCCTTGGGCGTAAGGGGCAGGACGTTCTCCGGCACGGAATCGAGGATCGAGACCCCATGGACCTGATGGGGCGCAACCAGCGGAAGGGGCTCGCCCAGCCAAGGGGTCAGGCGCTCCCGGATAACCCCGGCCCTCCCGCTCGAGGCATCCAGCAGCCTCCCCCTCATGAACAGCCGGACCTCCGCAAACGAGACATCCGGCAAGAATTCCAGGGCCGTCTGTCCGTCCCGCTCCGTTACCGCGAAATGATCCGGGGTGCACCGCAGGCGTCTCGACAAGGGATCCATCTTCAACCATCCTTCTCCCGCTTCATTCATTTTTCGGCCCCTGCAGCCTGGGACGAATCCAGCCGATCAGGTAGAGGCTGCCGCAGACGAGGACGACTTCGTTCTCCGCCGCCGCGGCCTCCACGGCGTCGAGGGGGGAATCGAAGGGACATGGGGCGTTCCGCCACGAAAAGCCCTCGGCCGCCTTCAGGAGCCCGGCGGGCTCGAGGCTCCTCGAAAGCCCGGGGACGGCCGTGACATAAAGCGCCGGCGACAGGCCCTGCAGCAGGGAAAGACAGGCTCCGTACTCCTTGTCCCGCATGGCCGCGTACACGATTCCGACCCTGCGGCCCGGCCAGAGTTCCCGGACGCTCTCCACCAGCTTCCGGACCCCGTCCTCATTGTGCCCCCCATCCAGGACGACGAGAGGGGCTTTCCGCACCACCTCCAGGCGGCCCGGCCAGAAGGCGGCCTCCATCCCTTCGCGAACGCTTTCGGGGGTGAGCCGGGGAAAACGATCCCACGTCCGTTCCAGGACCGACAGGGCAAGCGCCGCGTTGGACACCTGATAACGTCCGACCATGCGAATGCGAATATCCCGAAGGGACAGGCTTTTTCCGATGAAATCGAAGGAGCATCCGCAGTCCGTCACACGGACGTTTATCGCCTCGGAATCCTCGGAGACGACGTAGGGCAGGGCTCCCGCCCGGGCACAGAAGGACTTGAAGAGCGGGATCAGCCCGGCATTATCCCCCAGGCAACAGGCCGGAACGCCGGGGCGCACGACGGCAAATTTCTCCCCCGCGATCCTCTCGAGCGTGTCCCCCAGGTATTCGGAGTGATCCCTGGAGATGGAGGCGACGACGGAACAGACGACGTCGCCCAGCAGGTTCGTCGCGTCCAGCCTTCCCCCCAGGCCCGCCTCGACCACTGCGACGTCCGCCCGTTCCTCCGACGCGAGGCAAAAGGCCGCCGCCGTGACCATCTCAAAATAAGAGGGGGGATCCGCCTCGAGCGACGAGTCTCCCCTCACGGCATCCACAGTTTTTTGAACCGCAGCCATCCATCGGTCCGCAGCGAGTGGGCGCCCCGCAATCAAAAGGCGTTCCCCGGGGCTCTCCAGGTGAGGGCTGCTGTAAAAGGCCGTCCGGTATCCCGCGGCCCGCAGGACGGACTCCAGAAAAGCGCAGGTCGAGCCCTTGCCGTTCGTCCCGACCACATGCAGGGCCGGATAGTCGTCCTGAGGGTTCCCCAGGAGCTCCAGAAGACGCCTGACCCGCTCCAGACCGGGGCGAATCCCCGGGGAGGCCGCAAGGGCCAAAAGCGACTCGACATCGCCGAAGTCCTCCGCCCCCGGGACATGGACCTCTCGAATCATGATGATGCTCGCTCCTTCTTTCTCGGGACGCCTCCGTCAATAAGCGAGCGGAGGGATGGAAAACGCATCGGGGAAACCTTCCTTATGGAGGCGCGAAGCGAGGGTCAACGCATCCTGCCGCGACGAACCGGCCTGAACCACGACCCTGTGGAACCGGACTCCGGACAGGATGGAAACCTTATAGCCGGACTGCGACAGTTTCCGCGAGACCTCGGAAGCGGACTCCTTGGTCGAGAATGCCCCCACCTGCACGCGCCATGGCGGACTCTTTGGATTGGGAGCCTGCTTGGGCGGCGCCGGGGGCGCCGGGGGCGTTACCGGAACCTCGCGCCGCCTGGTCGGGGCAGGCCCGGGTTCAGCCTTGCGGGCAGTTCGAGGCGAAGGCGGGGGCGAGGCTTTTGGAGGCTCGGCCGGAGTTTTCCGGGACCTGGGGGGCGGCGAGACGACGACATTCACGCGTTTCCCCGCAGGTCTGGGCGCGTCAGCATCTTTCTTGGGCGAGACCACCTCTCTTCTGGGTGCTGCCTCTTTTCTTGGCGCTGCCTCTTTTTTGGGCGAGGCTGCCTTTTGGCCGGCCTTTTCGGACGAAACGTCCCCATAAGGGATGGCCAGGACGTCCAGGGTCATGGTGACCCTGCGCTGCCCCAGCGGTTTTCCATTCAACGCCGCATCCGAGGAGGCCCCGGCGAAGGCCGACGAGTCCCCCGTTCCCTCGGGGGACGGGGGAACGACCTTCCGTTCGCCCGTCTCCGCCTGCGCCGCTCCGGGTTCGACAGGCTGGCGGTTTCGTGCCAGGAGTACGGCGTTTCGATCCACGCGGACTCCGCTCACGAAGAACAATTTTCCGGCAACGACCAAGAGGCCGATCGCCACAATACCCACGAACGGCAACATGATATCCCCGAAGGATATCGAGACCCCTCTTCGTTTATAACGCCTGCTTTCTCGTGAAGCCAATAGTCCGACCCCCTCACTCTACGTCGAGAAGCCCGAAGTCCTTACTCCTGCTGGCGCTTCCGGTAGATGGCGGGCAGATCGTAGGCCGTCTTCGGGACCCCTCGAAACAGATCCGTCTCCTCCTCCCCCGGCGCCTGCAGCCGGGCCTCCTCGAAGCCGTTCCCCTCGTTCTTCCTGGAGCTGAAGAGCGAGGAAATCGTCCGAACGGATGGAGAGGGGACTTCCTTCCTGGACTTCTCCACAACCGGCGCCGGCTTGGCCTTGCTCTCCGGGAATCCCGTCGCGATGAGGGTCAGACGGATGGCGTCCCCAACCTCGTCGTCGATGACGTGTCCCCAGATCACCTCGGCAGTGGGATCGGCCGTGGACTTGATGACCTCGGCGGCGCGGGCCATCTCGGCGAGCGTGACGTCGGACCCCGTCGTCACGTTGAAAAGGATCCCCTTGGCGCCCTGCATCGGAACGGACATGAGCGGGGACTTGATCGCCGCCTTGGCGGCCAGCTCGGCACGGCTGTCCCCCTCCCCCACGCCGATTCCCATGATCGCGGACCCTGCGTTGCGCATGACCGTCTTGATATCCGCAAAATCGAGATTGATGACCCCCGGTTTCACGATCAGGTCCGTCACGCCCTGGACGGCCTGACGCAGGACCTCGTCCACCATCTGATAGGCGTCCACCAGCCGCAGCTTCTCGTCGGCCAGTCCCAGAAGCCGGTCGTTCTCGACGACAAGCAGCGCGTCGACGTTGTCCTTCAGGCGGGCGATGCCGTCCTGGGCCGTCAGAAAACGCTTCTGCATCTCGAAGCTGAAGGGAAGGGTCACCACGGCGACGACGAGGATGCCCATCTCACGGGCGATATCGGCGATGACGGGAGCCGCTCCGGTCCCCGTTCCGCCTCCCATGCCCGCCGTGACGAAAAGCATGTCCGCTCCCTCGATGTATTCCTTGATGCGATCCATGGACTCCTTGGCGGCATCCATCCCCACCTGGGGGTTGGCCCCCGCTCCGAGGCCGCGGGTCAGCTTCTCACCCAACACGATTTTGTTGGGAGCCTTGTTCAGGGCCAACGCCTTGGCATCCGTGTTGGCCGCGACGAATTCCACGCCCTCCAAACCGGAGTTGATGATGTGGTTCAAAGCGTTGCCGCCGCCGCCGCCCACCCCGAAGACGATGATGTTCTCCCGCTGTTTTATGGAATCAGTAAGCTGAAACATTTGAGTCTGCTCCATCGATAGTCCTCCCTGCCGATCTCCGAATCCGACGTTTGGCCCCGTGCCGCTTCGGCCATTGCCTCCTCGTCAAGAAACACGAATCGTCCTTAAAGTTACGGTTCAGGCACTCGTCAGCCGTCAAAACAGGTCTTTGATGTTTTCCCTTATTTTATCCAGCATATTTTTCATGTTCCATTTAGGCCCCGACGACGGACTTCGATAGGGCTCCACGGGCTCTTTGACCCCGGCCCTCGGCAGCGGGAGCAGCTCCGTCTGCGGCGGTTCGATGAAAAGATGCGGATAACGCCGGTGGTACAGAATATACCTCAGAAGCCCTGCCGCACTGACATAGCTTGGGTCCTCGCGGCCGGGGGGCATGGGGTAGAGCGCCCCTGGGTTTGCGATGCGGACCGGCATACTCAGGATATCGGAGAGCATCTCCCCAATCCCGGGAGTCCCGGCGACGCCTCCGGACAGGACGACGCCTCCGGGGAAGAGCTGAGGGTCGCACTCCCGAAGCGCCTCCCGAACATGATCCACAAACAGCTCCTCCACCCTGGCGCAGATCACGTCAAGGGCCAGGCCGACGTCGATCCCCTCGCTCCGAAGCGTCTCCTCCTCCTCGGTGAAAAGGCGTTTTTTGAGATCCTCCGCCTTCTCCAGCGAGATCCGAAGCACTCCGGCAAGATCGTTCGTGATGTGGTCTCCACCGATGGGAAAACTCCGAATCTTGAAAGGCCGGCCGGCCTGATAGAGGACGAGGCCCGTCGAACCGCCCCCAATGGACAGGGATACGGTCCCGATGCGCATCTCCTCGTTCGTCAACGCCCCCAGGGAGGAGGCGAGGGGCTTGATGACCAGGCCCTCCACATGTATCCTCGCATCCTCGACGCAGGTAATGACGTTCTGCACATAGGTCTTTGGGACGGAAACGGTCTGAAGCGCCATCTCGAGGCGCATCCCCGTCATATTGAGAGGCTCGTCGACCGAACGGTCGTCCAGAAAATAACGGACCGGGATCGTATGCACGGAGAGCGTGTTCTTGGAGAGGGAAAGCCGACTCTGAGCGGCTTCGATCACCCGATCCAGATCCGGGATCTCGACCCGGCTGGGCTCGCGTCCCCCCAGCGCCACCATCCCCTCCGTCATGACGCTGTTCACCTCCAGGGAGTTGAACGCAACGACGGCCGACGTCAACTCCTGTCCCACGATGTTCTCGGCATCTCTCACCGCGTTCAGGACGGACTCCGTAGCCTCGTTCAAATTGACGATAACGCCCTTTGAGATACCGCGTGAAGGGGAGCATCCCACGCCGATCACCTGGACGGAATCCTGGTAGCGCGGGTCCCTTCCCGCCACGATAACGGTGACTTTCGTGGTTCCAACGCTAAGTCCGACTAAGATGTCCGTCTCCCTATGCAATTATTTCAAACTCCCTTCGTTTGGCCCGCCGGGTAGATTCCGCAACAATATCTTCCCTTCGTAAGTGGCGTCGATCCTGTGATTGCCGGCTTCCTTCGCAAGCTTCTCCAGGATGTCCCCCAACATGGCCCCCAGCTCCTGGCCGCCATATTTGCTCCGTTGTATCAAGAGCTCGAATTTCTGTTTTCCCCTCTCGAGGGTCAAACGGTAGAGTTCGGCCCCGGCCCTGCGGTCCAGGACGATCTCCTTCACGGTGCCGAACCACGGATAATCCTGATATTCCTGCAGAAACGCGGCGACAGCATCAATCGATATCGGGGACGAAAAGACCCCCGACGGCATGGGCCGCACATCGTCGCTCAACGAAGCCAGGTGCCAGACCGGCCCTTTCACCTCCAGGCCCCCGGGCGATTCGCCCGAGTCCGAAGCATCCCACATGCGGCCCTCCCGCGAGATGCACCACAGCCGGCCGCGCCACTGCACCCTCAGCCATGGCTTCAGCCATTTCATCGTGGTGACGAAACGGCCAAACCCGTCCATGCGGGTGGACACGGTCACAGGCGAGGCACGCTCCAGAAACTCCTTCACCCTCTCCGCATCCCGAAGGAAGAAGAGCCAGAAACGCACGCTCCGCGCCGGAAGGATCTTCCAAAAACGCTTCTCCAGAGCCTGATTGTCGGCCTCGATACGGCAGCCCTTCAGCGACATCCACTCGTTGTACTCGTAGAGGCGCCAGACTCCGCCGAGGAACATCACGAACAGAAGAAACTTCATCCGACGCAAAACACCGCTCCCTCAACAAAAAGTTTCCCCGTAAGGACAAGACCGGGGAGCCCGGCACAATGCGTTCCTCACATCCGGGGCAGGCTCCTCATCCCAGGCGGGTTCCCATCCCAGAAACCGGACCTCCGGCTCGAGCAGGACCCCCGTGCGCTCGAACACCCTGCGCCGGCAGGCCCGCAGCAGGGACAGAACATCCCCCGCCGTCGCACGGCCGCGGTTCAGGATGAAGTTGGCGTGACGGTCGGACACGACGGCATCCCCTATGGCCATCCCCTTACAGCCGCAACGGTCCAGAAGACGTCCGGCGCTCTCGCCGTCCGGGTTCTTGAAGCTGCAGCCCGCGCTCCTGCCGCCATGAGGCTGTATCCTCCGGGCGGATCGGAAGCGCTCCAGGCTCTCCTCGATCTCGGCCCTGGGGGCGGGGCCCAGGATCATTTTACAGGATAGGAGCAAACGCCCCGGCTCCGAGAGAGAACACCTGCGATAGGAGCAGGAGAACTCCCCCGCCCTCCACCTGCGAAGAGTCCCGTCCGGCTCCGTGGAGAGCACCTCTTCGAGCCCGTCACCGACACTCCGCCCTCCGGCCCCCGCGTTTCCGGCGACAGCGCCGCCCACGGTCCCGGGGATCCCCAGGGCAAACTCCAATCCCGTCAAGCCCCGTTTTGCCGCGGCAGCCACCAGGGAGGCGAGACCATATCCCGCCTGCACGTCCGCCACAACGCGATCCTCCCGCGGCAGCCACCGGACGGCGCTCCATCGGCGGGTCGAGACGACGACGCCCGGAATCGGTCCGTCCGCGAAGACGACGTTGCTCCCCCCTCCGACGATATGAAAGGGCACGCCTTCCCGATGGGAAAACCGGCGCAGGACGAGGAAGTCCTCGAGCTCCGTTGGCTCGGCGTAACACTCCGCCCATCCCCCCACCCCCAGGGTGGAGAGGGCCGACAGGGGCCTGTCCCGTTCCACGGGACAATGCAACAATCCCTGCAGCGCATCCGCAAGCCCCGCTCGGCTCATCATGAGGTACGCTCCAGGCGGCTCAACCTCGCCATAATTTTCTCCATTATATTATAGTATAGTCCAAGCCCCCCTATCGGCAAAGGCAAGGGGCATCCCCCCTTCAGTCCTTCGTCCCCCCGCCGGAGAGGAAAAGCCCGCCCAGGCGGGATACGCTGCCGGCCCCCAGGGTCAGAAGGACGTCCCCCTCCCTCAGGAGGGAGCCCAATGCGGAGAGTGCGTCCTCCTCCCCCTCGCAGAGGCGGCAGGGATGTCCCTCCGCCCTCAGCCTGTCCGCGATGCCCCGGGACGAGACCGAAGGGACGACGGCCTCCCCCGCTCCGTAGACGGGCAGCAGCAGCACGAGATCCGCCTCCCGCAGTGCGGCGGCCAGAGGCCCCAGGAAAGCCGCGGTACGGCTGTACCGGTGCGGCTGGAATACGACCACGAGACGGCGGCCGGCGTGAACCCTTCTCATCGCTTCGAGGGAGGCCGCTATCTCGGCGGGGTGGTGCGCGTAGTCGTCGATGACCAGAACCCCGTTCCGCACCCCCAGGGTCTGGAGCCGCCGTGCGGCGCCTCGAAAGGTCCTGAGCGTATCGGCCGAGGTCCGGAAGGGAACCCCCAGCGCATCGGATGCGGCCAGGGCGGCCAGGGCGTTCAGCACGTTGTGCTCTCCGGATACGGACATCTCGAGGCGCCCCAGGTCCTCGCCCCGGCGGCACACGGCAAAGGAGACGCCCCCTCCCGGCTTGTGCCGGAGGTCGAAGGCCCCCCAGTCCCAGGACCGTCCCCAGCCATAACGGAGGAAGGGGCCCCGGGCCTCGGCCCCCGGGATTTTTTTCATCATGGCCTGAACCCCCTCGTCCTCGGCGCAGGCCACGAGCGGCGCACCGGGCTTCAGCCCCCCGACGAAACGGACGAAAGCCTCCACGACATCCTCCCGGGACTTGAAGTGATCCACATGATCCCAGTCGATGTTGGTCACGACCGCAAGGGAGGGATGAAAGTATTCGAAGGAGCCGTCGCTTTCGTCCAGCTCGGCCGCGAAGAGGGGGTTGTCCCCGAGGCGGGCGTTCGTCCCGATGTCCCGAACCTCGGCGCCGATGTAGAGCGTAGGGGACAGCCCCGCTTCCTCCAGGATCAAGCCGATCATGGACGTCGTGGTCGTCTTCCCGTGCGTCCCCGCAACACCAACCCCCCGGGCCTCGTTGAAAAACCAGCTCAGGGCCTCTCCGCGCCCGACCGTCCTGATGCCTCTGCGCCTGGCGGCGGCGAGCTCCTCACAGTCCCCATCCACGGCGCTGCTGAAGATCACCAGCTGCGGGTCGAACCTCTCGAGGTGCTCCCGGGAATGTCCGGCCGCACACGGAATCCCCAGAGCCTCCAACGCCTTTACGCAAGAGGATTCATGCCGCAGGTCGCATCCGCTGACCGCGTTCCCCATGGACGAGAGCAGCCGGGCGAGGGAACTCATTCCCGACCCGCCGATCCCCATGAGATGAATCCGTTTTGCCCCCGCGAGTTCCGACATGATATCCAAAACGCTCCTATTTCATAAAGCCCCGAACCGGTTGCCCCGCCGGGTTCCATTTAATTTTCTGCCGCAAAGCCCTCCGGAGATGTCCCGGACATCAGGGGTATTGTACCAAACGGCCTCTTCGACATATTCCCGACATATGCCTAAAGGGGAAGGAGCGCGCGAAGGGCGAAGCAGGCATCCGGAGCCCCATCCACAGCGCCTCTTCCTCTTTCGAGCAGCCTCTCGAGCGGACTTTCCAAAGGCTCGCTGCCGCTCTCCCTCCATGCGATTCCCCCGCCGGCCTCCTCGAAGCAGCGTGCGTTGCGTTCCTGATGCCCCTCGGCGGCCCTCTCCCAGGGAACGACCACGGCGGGGATGCCCCAACTCAGGGCCTCCGCGAGCGTCGAGCCTCCGGCCCTGCAGATCAGGACGTCGCACAGCGAGTAGAAGGGGTTCATGTCCCACTGCCTCCCCACGAAACGGACGTTTGGAGGGAGGTCGGGCCCCGGCGGATCCCCCAGGAACAGGAAGATGACGTCATCGCCCTTCCTCTCGAAGAACGCGGCCGCGGCAAGCGCCCGTTCCACGAGATCCCTGCTCCCGAGGGAGCCGCCCGCGACCCCGACGACCCGCCCCCCTTCGGGGAGCTCCAGCGCCATCCGCTCCCGGGCTCGGGAGGGCGAAAGCCGTTCCGGCGGCCTCACGGGGATTCCGACGGGGAGGAATGACGGCACCCCGTCGCATGCCCTCCATCCCGAGGCCACGGCGGCGCCCCACCGGGCGGCCAGGCGGGTAACCCGGCCTGCAACGGCGTTCTGCTCGTGGATGACGACGGGGATCCTCCCGATCCTGCAGGCCAGGAGAGGGGGCAGCGAGACATACCCCCCGAAGAGGACGCAGACATCGGGCTTTTCGCGAAAAACGCATCGGGCTGCCGTTCCCAGGGATTTGAGGAGGGCCAGGGAGCGAAGCAGCATGCGAACCGGCGACCGTACGCCCAGGGGAGACCCCTCTATGGGGAGTCTTTGAGGCTCTATCCCGAAGGAGGCGTAGATCTCCCTCTCCAGGGGGCGGCCCCCCGCGATGTAGGAGACCGATGCCTCATGGCGCGCCTCCAGCCACCGCCCGAACACCACTGCGGGGAGGATGTGCCCCCCCGTTCCGCCCGCAGCGATCAGCACCCGTTTTTCCCTCAGCATCCCGCAAGCTCCCCGTTCACGAAGCCCTCCGTCCTCCGGGACGTTTTTCCTCTCGTTCCTCCTCCCGGGACGAGATCCTGTTGACGCTCAACAAGATCCCGACCTTCGCCCACATGAAGAGCATGGCGCTGCCCCCCGCGCTGACGAAGGGAAGGGGGATGCCCGTGAGGGGCATCAGTTTCATGACCCCGCCGACGTTGATGAACATCGGACCGATGATCGACGTCGTCAACCCCAGGGTCAGGACGGAAAGAAACGAATTGGGACAGCGCCGGTAGATCCGGTACGCGCGAATCGTCCACACCGCGTAAAGGGACAGGAGGAACAGGGTGCCCGCAAGCCCGAACTCCTCGCCGATCGCCGGGAAGATGTAGTCCGTCTGTGCCGCGGGCAGGTACTCGTCCTCCTGGAGCCCCTTGCCTATCCCCACCCCGAAAACTCTTCCGTTGCAGAAGGCGACCAGCCCCTGAATGATCTGAAACCCCTTGTTCATGGGGTCCGACCACGGGTCCCAGAAGGCCAGGAAACGCCTCATCCTGTAGGGCTCGATCATGACGAGGGAGGCGAACAGCGCCACCATGAGAGCCCCGCCCAGCAGGGGATATCTCCAGCCCCTGTTCTCGACGTGCATCATCAGGCAGATCAGCGTCACGAGGATGGTCCCGCCCAGGTTGGGCTGAAACAGCAGGGGGAGGATCGACAGCAGCAGCACCAACATCGTCGGACGCAGAAAACCCTGAAACCCCCTTCTCCGCGACTGGTTCAGACGGTCGGCCAGAAAAAGAGGGATCACGAACAGCAGAAACTCCAGCGGCTGAAAACGTACCACCTTCAAGTCCAGCCAACGCCGGGCCCCCCCAACCCGGACGCCCAGCCCCGGGATGAGGGTGCCGACGAGCAGGAGCAGTGCGATAAACCACAACAGGCCGCTCCAGCGGCGAAGGCCGCGCAGAGAGGAAAAGGCGCAGAAGGACATCAGGCCCAGCCCCATGAGCAAAAAAACGCACTGCTTCACGATCTGGGAATAGGGCGATCCCCCCGTCATGCTGTTGCGCAGCGACAGGGAGGCGATCATGACGAGCCCGCACAGGCTGAGGACCAGAGGGATACCCCAGATCAGCCACGGTCCGCCGCCCTTCAGGCGCTCCCCCTCGTTGAAGGCGGTCACGGCTCGACCTTCAGGCCGCGGACGATGGAACGGAAGTGATCGCCCCGCTCGCCGTAGTTCGCGTACATGTCCCAGCTGGTGCACGCCGGAGAGAGGAGGACCGTCATTCCCGGGCGCGCCAGCTCCCTGGCCGTCAGAACCGCCTCCTCCATATTCTCCGCCATGCGTATGGCCGAGAACCCCGCCTTCCTCAGCGCGTCGGCAATGGCATCCCGTTCCTCGCCCAGCAGGACCGCCGCGTCCGCCTCCCGCGCCACGGCCTCGGCCAGGGGGGCGTAGTCCTCCCCCTTTCCGCGCCCGCCGAGGATGACGACCTTGCGCCCCTCGAGGGACGTCATGGCCGTCACGGACGCGGCGACGTTCGTCCCCTTCGAGTCATCGACGTAGACGACGCCGTCGACCGACCCGGCGTGCTCGCAGCGGTGGGGCAGAGGGGCGAACCCCTCCATCAGGTCCCGCGCGGGCAGGTCGATCCCCAGGATCCTCAGCACGGCCAGGCTCATCGCGACGTTCTCGCGGTTGTGCCCCCCCAACAGGGAGGTCTCCGAGTAGCGGAAGAGCGTCCGTTCCGCCCCGTCCCGTATCAGGCTGGCCTTGTCGGCGTCCATGAAGATGTGCCCGGCCATACGGTGGACGGGGGTCCGGCTCCAGCTCAGGGTCAGCAGCCGCTCGGCGTCGGCGGCGCCCAAGGCCTCCACGTCCCGGTCCTGCACGACCCCCCAGCCCGAGGGGGCCCGCAGGGAGAGTACCCTGGCCTTCGCTTCGACATAGGCCTCGTAGCTGCCGTGCCAGTCGATATGGTCCGGGGCCAGGTTCGTGACGACGGAGACCGCCGCGGAGAGCACGGACGCCCGGGCCAGCTGGAAGCTGCTCAGCTCCAGCACCACGGCGTCGAAGTCCCGGTCCGTGAAGGTGGACGCCGCCGTCCCCAGGTTTCCGCCGACCCCGACGTTTCGCCCCGCCCTTCGGAGCATGTGCCCGATCAGGGAGGTCACCGTGCTCTTTCCGTTGCTTCCCGTCACGGCGACGAGTTTCCCCCGAATATGCGGCGCGACGAGGTCCAGCTCCCCGATCAGGGGAATGCCCCGCCTCTTTGCGCCCTGCACCACCTCGGCACGGGGCGGGATCCCCGAGCTCAGCAGCAGGGCGTCGGCCTGGAAGGCCCTCTCCGTATGCCCCTCCCCCTCCCAGTCGATCCCGCTGCGCCCAAAGAGGTCCGAGGCCGCCGAGGAGACCGGCCCCGCCTCGGACACGAAAACGCGCGCCCCAAGACGCCTGGCCATCAGCGCCAGCTCCCTGCCGCTGATCCCGGCCCCGACGACCGTAATTCGCTTCCCCTTCACGTTCAAGCCATCCAAGTTCACGCCATCCATACCGCTTTCTCCTTAAAACCGAGGCCCTTATAAATCCTTCCCCTTATAGATTCTTCCATTCGGGAACAAGGCCCTACCTGCCGAACAGGGCTGTGAAAAGCGCCGAAAGCCACAGGGACCCGACGGCCTGGACCAGCCAGAATCGCATCGTAACCGAGGTCTCGTCCCATCCCAGGCGCTGGAAGTGATGATGCAGCGGGGCCATCAGCAGAACCCTCCTGTTCAGCTTCCTTATCGTAAAGATCTGCACCGCGGAGGAAAGCAGTTCGACGCCGAACAGGAATCCCACCGGAATCAGGGCCAACAGCCTGCCGTTCATGACGCAGAGGGCCGCGAGGGCCCCCCCCAGAAAATGCGCTCCCGTATCCCCCATGAAGGTCCGGGCCGGATGAAGGTTATAGAACAGGAAGCTCGACGCCATCGCAAAGAGCAGGACCATCGCCAGCGCGTTGAAGCCCGAACCGTCGGATGGAAGCAGAAAGGCCAGGGCCCCGAGGGCGATCAAAAAGCACCCTCCCGCCAGCCCGTCCAGACCATCCGTGATGTTCACCGCGTTCATCATTCCCGAGACGCCAAGGACCGCCAGGGGGAAGACCAGCCACACCGGCCCCGGGATCCCGCTCCAGAGGGCCAGACCGCCGCGAAGGTGGACGACGAGCGCCCAGGCTCCGCACACGACGAGCTGGACCTTCAGCTTGGCGAGGCTCCGAAACCCCTCGCTGGATTTGCGGAAAAACTTCATCCCATCGTCGACCAGCCCGATGGCGCCTCCCGCGATCGGCAGGGACCAGAACACGAGGGCCTCGCTTCCCCATGTCGCGAGGAGGGCCAACAGGGCCATGAACAGGAAGACGCATCCCCCCATCGGAGGGGTCGCGGCCTTGATCTCGACGTCGATTCCAACCCCGTAGCTCTTTTGAGCCTGTCCGACGCTCCAGCGCCGCTGGACGCCGATCCAGACATGCTGCAGGAGGAGCCCCAGGAGAAAAAAGCCGCCCCCCCAGACGGCGATCTCCATCATGAAGCCTCCCCGGGGCCGTCGGAGGAAACGGGCTCCGCCGCGAGGCCCTCGACGACCCTCTCGAGCTCCAGGCTGTTGGAACCCTTCACCAGGCTTCCTGCCCATTCGGCGGCCCTCGCGGCGTCCAGGGCCTCCCTCCAGCCCCCAACGAAACGGCGGTTCGGCTTCTCCTCCAGGGCCCCGCGCCAAAGCTTCCCCACCAGCACGGCCTCGTCCACCCCGTCGATCAGGGGCTCCAGCTCACGATGGTATCGTACCGCATCCGGCCCCATCTCCCGCATCTCCCCCAACACGACCATCTTGGGCGTCACGGACCGAAGGGACAGGAAGGTCTCCAGGGAGGAGCGCATGGAAAGCGGATTGGCGTTGTAGGCGTCGTCGACGACGAATCCTTCCCGCCCCGCGGCGGGAAGGATCCTGCCGCGCCCCTTGATTCCACGAAACCCCTTGAGGGCCGCGGCCCCTTCCCTCAGGGGAATGCCCAGCCGGCACCCCGCCGCAGCGGCAAAGGCCAGGGGCAGGGCCAGATGTCGCCCCCACAGGCCGGAACGGATGCATGCCTCGTCCCCGCCGCCCCGAAGGCGGAAGGTGAGGAAGGGCAGGACGCCCTCCAGGGTAAAACGGGGTTCTTCGATGAGAAAATCCGCCCCATATTCCATCCCCACGGAGTCGACGGAGGGCCCCGACAGGCCAGCGGCGGCCCCGCGAAGCAGGGGATTGTCGAAGTTGTAGAGGAAGCGGCGCAGCCGCCCGGAGCCGGCGATCTCCATCTTGGCCCGCAGGACCCCCTCGACGGACCGGAACCCCTCGAGATGGACGGGCGCCACCTGGGTCACCATGGCCGTCGTGGGAGGGAAGAGCTCGGACAGCTCCGCGATCTCCCCCGCCTTGTTGGCCCCGAACTCCAGGAGCAGCAGCTCCGCGTCGGGCGGCATGGCCAGGACCGTCGCGGTGCATCCGATACGGGTGTTCAGGCTCCGGTCCGCCGAATGGACCCGGAAGCGCGTCCTCAGGACGCGCCGCAGGGCCTCACGGGTCGTCGTCTTCCCCACGCTTCCGGTCACCGCGACGACCTCCTCCGGCGCAGTCCGTCGGAGGTAGGCCGAGGCCAGCCGGGCCAGGTCCCGCTCGGGGTCCTCCAGCTCGACGCAGGGAACGGCGGGGTCCTCGGGACGCTTGCCGCGCCGCACGACGATCAGGGCCGCGCCCTTTTCGAGCGCCTGAGGGACGTACCGATGACCGTCCGTCCGCTCCCCCTCCAGGGCGACGAAAACGCCCCCCCGCTCCACGTCGCGGCTGTCGGTCGCGACGTGAGCGGGAAAGGGGATCCCCTCGACTCCCCGCCCCACCTCCGCTCCGATCAGGGCAAACATCTCGCCCACGGAAAGCCTGGCGCTGTCCTCCATCGTCTTCCTCCCGCCTCGAATCATGGAAGCACTGATTAAAACAAAAATGCATATTTTACTAAGAATAAATACGCAAAATCTCTATAGACAAAAATCTTCAGCGCTTCCCTGAAAATTAACATGGGGGCTTCGCCCCCACCCCCCACGCCACTATCCTGATAGTGGCGGCCCCGGCAAGTTCCCTCCTGAAAACAGGCAAGCTGGGGTACCACAGGGAGGCTTCATAGATAAAGCAGCGTGTCCTTAGCCCCATACGGCTGCATCGTCCGCCGAGGACCCGCACGTCCGGCTTCAATGGTCGCCCCCGGAGGAGCGGATCCAGGAATCCACCGTCTCCGCATCGTTGTAGGGCGTCTTTTTCCCGCCCTGCTCCAGGTACCGCTCCGGGCCCTTCCCCGATACCACCACCACGTCCCCGGGAGCGGCTATGCTCAAAGCGGTGCGGACGGCCTCCCTGCGGTCCAGGATAACCCGATGCCGCGCACCGCCCGATTCCTGAATTCCCCCGACGATCCCCGCCGCGATCTCCGCGGGGTCCTCGTCCCTCGGGTTGTCCATGGTCACGATCACGAGATCGGCCAAGTCGGCGGCGACCCTGCCGAGGGCGGGGCGGTTGAGAGGATAGCGCCCCCCCCCATGCCCGAAGACCGATATCAGGCGGCCCGGGCAGAGCGCCCGAGCGGCGGCGAGGACGTTTTTCAGAGCCTCGGGGGTATGGGCGAAATCGATGAAGCAGCAGGCGCCGTTCGGCAGGGAATGTCTCTCGAGGCGTCCGGGGACCTGCGGGACCTCGGCGGCCCCACGGACCATGGCCTCGTCCCCCACCCGCCCCCGCAGCGCCGTTACCGCCGCCAGCACGTTCCAGACGTTGAAGTTCCCCACGAGAGGGCTCCGCAGATGCAGGTCCGGGAAACCGCGCATCGACACCGTCATGGAGGTCCCCTCCAGGCCGGTCCGGAACTCCGTCACTCGCGCAAAGGCTTCGGAGGCAAGGGCAAAACCCCGCACATTCTCGGGAAAATCCTCCAGCAGCCGACGCCCGTAAGGGTCGTCCGCGTTGGCGGCCCCCTCGAATCCGGGCCGTGCGTAGCGCGAAAACAGGAGCCGCTTGGCCTGGAAATAGTGCTCCATGTCCTTGTGGAAATCCAGATGTTCGGGGTTCAGGTTCGTAAAGAGCGGAACGTCGAAGCGGCATCCCCTCAGTCGCCCCAGAAAGAGCCCGTGGGAGGAGGTCTCCATCACGCAGGCGCCGCATCCGTTCCGGACCATCTCCGCAAGCCGGCGCTGTACGACGCAGCTCTCGGGGGTCGTCCTGTCCGCATCCCTTTCCTTCACCCCGTCGCTCTCCACGATCGTGCCCAGAAGCCCCGAGCGTATCCCGGCGGCATTCAGGATGCTGCGCAGGACGTAGGTCGTCGTGCTCTTGCCGTTCGTCCCCGTGACCCCCACCATCAGCAGCCTCTCCGACGGATTCCCGTATACGGCGGCGGAGACCTCGCCCATGACCTCGCGCACGGACGGGACCACGACGGACGGAAGCCCGGCGTCGACGGGCCGCTCGCAGAGCAGGGCCGCGGCCCCAAGCTCCCGGGCCATGGGAATGTAGTCGTGCCCGTCGCTCCTCTCGCCCCGAATGCAGCAGAACAGGGCCCCCGGACGAACGCTCCGGCTGTCGGACACGACGTCCGTTATCCGGGGGTTCCCCCCGGCCCCCTCGGCCTCCCGAAGGAGGCCCATCTCCCGAACGAGCTCAATCAGGCTGGAAAAATTCACACTCATGACCGATCATTCTTTCCCGGGGCATAATATTCGACCTCCGCCATCTCCTCGACGATGGCCCGAAAGGAGGGGGCGGCCAGTTCGCCTCCGTAGTAGCGTCCGCTCGTGGGCTCCCCTATGGACAGGAGCATGAGATAGCGCGGCTTTTCATAGGGCCAGAAGCCGATGAAGGACGCGACGTAGCGGTTCTTGCTGTACTTCCCGGATTCCGCGACCTGAGCGGTTCCGGTCTTCCCCGCCAGCTCGGTGATGGCGGTGTTCGCTCCCTTTCCGGTCCCCTCGAGCACGGCGGACCGCATCGTCTTTCGCAGCCATTGCGCCGTCTCGGGAGTGAGGACCTCCCGCATCACACGGGGCTCCCCCCTGTAGACGACCTCCCCCGACGAGTTCACGGCCTCCTTGACGATATAGGGACTCATCAGCTTTCCCCCGTTCACGACGGCGGCCATGGCGTTGATCAGCTGCAGCGGCGTGATGGCCAGCCCCTGGCCGATGGCGATGTTGGCGGGCACGACGCCGCGCCACTGCTCGGGGAAGGGCAGGATTCCGTTCGCGACCCCCGGCAGCTCGACGTCGCTCGCCGAGCCGAACCCCCAGCTCCAGAGGGTCTCGTACATCTTGACCTTCTCGGACCGGACGCCGATCTGAGCCATCCCCACGTTGGAGGATTTGATGATGAGCTGGGCCGTGCTGATGTTCCCCATCGCCCTGGGGTAGGCCTCCGCCACGTAACCGTCGGCGACCTTGAGGCGGGCCGGACAGTGAAAGGTCTCGTTCGTCCGCACCCAGCCCTGCTCCAGGGCTATTCCCATATAAATGGGCTTGAAGGTCGACCCGGGTTCGTAATTGCGGCTGACGGCGTTGTTCGAAAGCGCTTCCTTTCGGAACCCCTCCCGGACCCGGGGGTCGAAGGGAGGCCAGCTGGCCATGGACAGGATCGCCCCCGTCCAGGGGTCCATGCAGATCGCCGCCGCCCACTTCGCCCCGTTTCCCGACGCGATTTTGTCGAGGTGCTTTTCGACCACATACTGCATCCGGCTGTCGACGGTCAGGGTCACGACGGGCATGACGTGGCTCCGCTCCGGTTCGTCTCCGCCCAGGCCGATCGAATGGGCCCCCGGGCGTCGGATGATGATGCGGTACCCCGGAGGGTCGTAAAGGACGGAGTTCCACGACTGCTCGATCCCGGCCTGACCGCGGTTGTCGATGTCGCAGAACCCCAGCACGTGGGCCAGGAGGCTTCCGTTGGGATAGCGCCGCTCCTGCTCTCCGATGTCGCGGACGGCCCGTATGTTCAGCGCCAGGATTTTCTGTGCTTCCTCCCCCGACACCTTGCGCTTCAGCCAGACGAAACGCCCCTCGCCGTTCGGCTGCAGCTTTCCCACGATATCCTCGGAAAACACGCGGCGAAGGGCCGGGAGATCGGCGGAATCGAGGAGCTTCGGATCGACGGCGAAACTGGACACCATCTCGGGGATCACCAGGGCGTTGCCCTTGGAATCCTGGATGATGCCCCGATTCGCCTTGACGGGTACCCGCCTCCAGTACTGCTGCTGGGATTGCTGAAGCACCCTGGGGTCCGGATAGCAGTGACGTTCGACCAGCGTCCGGGCAAACAGCACGAACAGCACGACGAACAGGCCCCACGGACCGAAAAAGCGCCGCCTCAAAAGTCAGCGCCCCCTTGGCAGACTTCGCGTCCCCGGACCTTCCGCATGGAGCTCCATCCTCCGCTCAGTTCCCCTCCCCGAGGATCCAGGCGACCCTCGCGCGCCAGCCCCTCACCGGCTCCGAAACGCTCTCGGCGGTCAAAGCTCCATCGCGGGGCCGGACGAGGATGGTCTCCGCAACCCGAACCTTCTCCATCCCAAGCTGCTCCTTGCAGTAGCTGTAGATTCTGATGGGAGCCACAAGGCCGGAGAACTCCTGCCTCAGGGCGGTCTCCTCCATCGAGTACCTTCCGATAGCCCGGTTCAGGCTGTCGAGTCGATACGCCAGGCGGCCCGCTTCATAACGCAGCGCCCCCAGCGCCAAAAGCACGAGCAGGCCGAACACAACTCCCGTCATGAAGTTCTTTCTCATTGCCCGTCCTCTGTTGACTCTACCCATAAGTTACAGCCCCCGTCCATAGATGCTGCATCCCCAAGTTGACCTAAGACCTAAGAGAAAGAAAATGCCCTGAGCTTGGCGCTCCTGGCCTTGAAATTACGCTCCGTCTCCTCTTCGCCGGGTTGAATCGGATGGCGGGTCAGAACCCTGCCCCGCCCTTCCTCCTTCTCCCAGGCCCGGAAGCGATGCTTGACGATCCTGTCCTCCAGGGAGTGATAGGAGACGATCACGGCAACGGCCCCCTTCGCCGCCAGGCCCGGCAGGGCCGACAGCATGGACTCGAGCTCCCCCAGTTCGTCGTTGACGTATATCCGAAGCGCCTGAAAGACGCGCCGCGCCGGGTGAATCCCCATCTTCCTCTGGACCGGAGCCGGAAGGAGCTCCCGGATCAGGGCGACGAACTGCCCCGTCGTCTCGATCCGTCTTCCCCTGCGCCTCTCGGCCTCGACGCGCGCGGCGATCTGGCGTGAATAGCGTTCGCCGCCGTACTCCCAAAATATCCTGGCAAGCTCTCCGGCGCCCTCCCGCATCAGGACCTCCGCCGCGGTCGGGGCACCTCCATGAGGATCCATCCTCATGTCCAGCGGCCCGTCATGCTGGAAGGAAAAGCCCCGCTCCGCCTCCGTCAGCTGCATGTTGGAGACCCCGAGGTCGAACACCAGCGCGTCGAACGGAGCCTCGTCCCGAAGGAGGGTCCCCATCGCCCCGAAGCGGCCGTGCACCGCACGGAACCTCGGGAAAAAACGCCCGAGCCTTTCTTCCGAATGGGATATCGCGCTGAGGTCGCGGTCCAGCCCCAGGACCCGTACCCCCGGAAGGGCCTCGAGGATCGATTCCGAATATCCCCCCAGCCCCAGAGTCCCGTCAAGGACCCTGACGCCGTCCTTTCTCTCCGACAACGGGGCCAGGAACCCCATCACCTCCTGCAGCAGGACCGGCTCGTGCGTCATGCCTCGGCGCCGCCCCCCGTCAGCTCGGGAAGCATGGCGAGCCCCGCGCTCCAGTACTCCGTCCACCTCGAGCGGTCCCAGACCTCCGCATGATCGTTGACGCCGTTCACGACGACGTCCTGATCGAGCGCCGCATAGTCGCGAAGCACCCCCGGCAGCAGAATCCTTCCCGCTCCGTCGAGCGCGAGTTCATGCGCGCTCGAGAGGATGAGCCTGTGGAGTTTCCGGGTCCTCTCGCTGTCCAGAAAGGAGCTCGTCTTCAGCCAGGCGGTGAAGTTCTCCCACTCCTCCCGGGAATAGAGCGAGACGCAATGCTCCATCCCGATCGCGGCGACGAGCGTATCGCCCAGCCTCTCCCGGAACTTCGCCGGAAGGACCAGGCGAGCCTTCGTATCCAGACGATGTTCGAAGGTCCCCATCAACATGAAGGCATCTCACCGCCGCTTTCCCTTTCCCCACTTTTTCCTACTTACTTCCACTTCATGACATTTTCCCCCACAATATCACTTGCGTAAAATAACTGAAGGGACTTAAGGCTCAAAAAGGCAAAGGCTTTGGTCCTTTTGTCCTCGGGATTCACGGCGTCGTTTTTCCGGTCAGGGGAACCGGACCGGGGCCTGCGTACGGAAGCGGGACGCCCGACCCCAAAGAATGCTATACTTCTTACCAATAGAAAAGAGATATGGAGGAGATTTTTGCAGGAGCGCGTTCCCGGGCAGGGAGCGACATCGATTTGGGGGTAAATCATTCGTGGACTCATCCGTATTGCTTCACGCAGCCGGCGGCGTAGGCCTTTTTCTCTACGGAATCAAGCTGATGAGCGAGGCCCTGCAGTTCATAGCGGGGGACCGTATGCGCCACCTGATCGGGACGCTGACGAAGACGCCGCTCCGCGGCGTCTTCGTGGGGGTTCTCGTCACGGTCCTCATCCAGAGCAGCAGCGGAACGACCGTGATGACCGTCAGCTTCGTCAATGCCGGGCTGATGACCCTGAAGCAGGCCATCGGCATCATCATGGGGGCGAACATCGGCACAACCGTGACGGCCCAGATCATCGCCTTCAAGATCAACGACTTCGCCCTCCCCTTCATCGCCCTGGGGGTCGCCCTGGCCCTTTTCGGCAGGTCGAAACGGCAGCGCTACTTCGGGAACGGGGTCGTCGGCTTCGGGCTCCTCTTTCTGGGGATGCAGACCATGGAGGGCGCCACCCGCTTCATGGCCTCCCACGGGGAACTGCTGCTCTTCCTCAGCTCCAACCCCCTCTACGGGGTTGCGGCCGGCATGATCCTGACCATGATCGTGCAATCCAGCGCCGCCACCATCGGGCTCACGATCGCCATGGCCTCACAGGGGCTTCTGGGGATCGACGCAGCCATCCCCATCATCCTGGGGGACAATATCGGCACCACCATCACGGCCGTGCTGGCCGCCCTCGGGACCAACCGCTACGCGAAACAGGCCGCCGCCGCCCACGTGCTCTTCAACCTTCTCGGCGTCGCCATCTTCCTCTCCTTCCTTCCCTTCTACAAACTCGTAGTCGTCCAAACGGCCTCGGACGTCGGGCGTCAGCTCGCCAACGCCCATACGATATTCAACGTCGTCAACACCATCATCTTCATTCCCTTCGCCTCCCAATTCGCCCGGCTGGTCCAGGCGATCCTGCCCATCACGGAGCCCGCTTCGGCCTCCGGGGTCTTCTACCTGGACAAGAAGCTCCTCGACGCCTCTCCGGCGGCGGCCGTCGAGGCCGCCAAGGACGAGCTGATGCACATGGGCGATATCGTCCAGAACATGCTTCGCATCGTCCGCCGGGCCTACACGGAGCAGGACATCGACCCCCTGATGACGCAGTTCGCGGACCAGGAGAAGAGCGTCAACGAGGTCAACAAGGCCATTTCCTCCTACGCCTCGGAGATCTGGCAGCGGGGGCTTTCCGGGGAGGTCTCCACGGTCCTCGGCTGCTACGTCAACGCCTCGGGCGACCTCGAACGGGTGGGGGACCATCTCGAGAACCTCATGGAGCTGAGCGTGATACGCTTCGACGACGGCTCCCATTTTTCCGAACAGGCCAACCAGGAGTTCTGGGACATGTTCGACACGGCCGAGCAGGCCCTCTCCTGCGCCCTTTTGTCCCTCAGGACCGAGGACACGGCCAAGGCGGACTACGTCATCCACGACCTCGAGGACCGCATCGACAGCCAGGAAAAACGATACCGCAGGAATCACATCGACCGATTGAACCGGGGAGAATGCGATCCCGAGAAGGGCGTCCACTTCATCGACATCCTGAGCAACCTCGAGCGCATCGGCGACCACAGCCACAACATCGCCTACTTCACCCGCGACATCGCCTCGGTCAACGCCCAGGAGACCGCCAGAAAGCCGCATTGACGCATTGAATCGAACGGGAAAGATGAAGAGTCAGGCCCAATGAACTGATCTTATGCCCTTACCATTACACGATGAAGAGGAATCCGATGCAGGTCAAAAATTCCATCCGCGCACGAGGACGCCTTCGCGCGTGCCTGTTCTTTCTTTTGGCGGCGGTTCTCTCGGGGATCGCGGCATTCGCCCTTCTGTATCTCCTCATCCCCCTCGATCAGGAGCAGGTGACCCGCATCGAGACGTCCCCCGCCCTCTACGACGCCCGGGGACGCCTTTTTCACCTCCGGCTCTCCTCGAACTCGGAGTGGCAGATTCCCATCCCGCTCTCCGAGATGGGAAAATGGCTGCCGCTGGTTGCCGTCGGCGTCGAGGACGGCCGGTTCTACCGCCATCCCGGCATCGATCCCCTGGCGCTTCTGAGGGCCACAGTCCAGAACATCGCCGCCCGGCGCGTCGTTTCCGGGGCCTCCACCATAACCAGCCAGCTCATACGCCTTTCCATATCCGAGAGAGAACCATCAAAGAGGGAGTCGTCCGGGAGGGAGCCGTCCGAACGTGGCCCGGCGGTCCCGGCGCGGAGGGCCCGCAGCCTGGGGACCAAGGTCCGGGAGTTCATTCAGGCCATGAAGCTGGAACGGGTGATGACGAAGGAAAAGATTCTGGAGAACTATCTGAATCAGGCGCCCTTCGGCGGCAACATCCGGGGCGTGCAGGCCGCGTCCCTGCTCTATTTCGGCAAGCCGGCCCTCAAGCTCTCCCCGGGAGAGGCCTGCCTGATGATCGGGATGCTGAAGGGCCCTACCCTGTACCGCCCCGACCTGAGGCCCGAGGCGGCGCGGCGCCGACGGGACACCGTCATCCGATTCCTGAGGGATCGGGGTGTCCTCACCTCGGATACAGCTCAAAGGGCGCTCCTGGAGGACCTGCCCCATCGCCGCTACGCCCCCCCCCTGCGCGCCTTCCACTTCGCGGAGCTCGTTCTGGAGAACGGGGTCGCGGGAAACGGCGACGGCAGGATCGACACCACTCTGGACCTGGAGATCCAGACGAAGCTGGAGTCCCTGCTCCGTCAATCCCTTTCGGACCTGCCCCGCGAGATCACCCTGTCCGCTGGAATCGTGGACAACCGGACGGCCCGGCTCGTCGGATGGGTGGGCAACGCGCGGTTCGGGGACGGGAGCCGCAACGCCTGGGTGGACTGCGGACGGGCTCCCCGTTCGCCGGGTTCCCTCCTGAAGCCCTTTGCCTACCTTTCCGCCGTCGATCAGGGATTTCTGACCGCGTCCTCCCTTCTGGCGGACTCCTCCATGGCCTTCTCGGGACGGGCCCCGCGCAACTTCGACCTGAGCTACCGCGGGGCCGTCAGCACCCGGGTCGCCCTTGCCGAGTCCCTGAACGCCCCGGCGGTGCGCGTCCTGCGTCTGGCCGGGCCCGACCGGGTACTGCTGCTGATGCGGGAGTGCGGCCTGGCTCACCTCACCCAGCCGGCCACACACTACGGCGATTCCCTCATCCTGGGCGGCTGCGAGGTCACCGTCATGGAAGCCCTCGAGGCCTACACGGCACTGGCGTCGCTGGGACGCCACCGGCCCCTGAGCCTCACCCCCTCGCCGCTTCCTCAGGAGGAGACCCGGATGGCCTCGGAGGCCGCCTGCTGGATCGTCAGCGACATTCTCGACAACAGGAGCCGGCTGACGACGTTCTCACGGGAAACCCTGGGTCAGTACTGGCACGTCGCCCTGAAGACGGGCACCTCCTATGGGCTTCGGGACGCGTGGAGCGCGGCGTGGACCCCCGACTACACGGCCGTCGTGTGGGTCGGCAACCCCGAGGGGGACCCCTGGCCGGGGCTGGTGGGCGCCAAGGCCGCCGCTCCCGTCGCCGTCAAACTTCTCCGAACGATCTCGCCAAGGTCGTCCTGGTACGGCAAACCGGCCGGGCTCGTCCTGCGCACCGTATGCGCGCTCTCCGGCCAGCCGCCCACCGCGGCCTGCACGTCGACCCGCCTGGACTGGTCGATCGAGGGGGTCACCCAGACGACGCCCTGCAGCCTCCACGTCATCCGGCGGGGGCAGCCGACGCTGATGCTGCCCGCCGAGTTCTCCTCGAGGGAGACGCCGCAGGAGCAGATTCAAAGGCGTGCCGTGCTCTCCATCACATCCCCCATCGCGGAGGCCGTCTACACCTCCGCCCCGCTGGACCTGCGGCAGAGGATCCCGATGAGGGCGGAGGGCGCCGTCGGAAGGGTATGGTGGTATCTGGACGGGATTTACATCGGCTCGGCCCTGCCCAACGAGACCTTCTTTCACCGCGTCCCCGACGGCCGACACGTCGTGGGGGCCGTCGACGAGGAGGGACGCAGCGCCTTCACGAACGTCTCGGTCGTCACCCCCGGAAGGAAGCGCGGGGCGGACATCCTGCTGCGCTGACATAAGGAAGCGTTGATTAAAACAAAAACACATAATTTACCAAGGGTAAATATGCAAAACTTCTATAGTCAAAAGTCTACAACGCTTCCTATAAATTTAACATGGGGGCTTTGCCCCCAATCCCCCACGCCGCTATCCTGATAGCGGCGGCCCCGGCAGGTTTCTTCCTCAAAATAGGCAAGCTGGGGTACCACCGGGGTGCTTCATGGGTTAAATCAGCACTTTCCTAAAAATCCGTGATCAATCCCTTCCCCCGCGGCCGTAGCGCGATCTCGGAGCGACGTCCGTCCCCCTGCGGGCCCGGGGTTCGTCCTCCGGGTAGAGCCCCCATCGGGCCAGCCCGGCACGTCCCTGCTCCAGCCGGGAGAGGGCCAGAGGCAGCAGCTCGACCATGACGTGATCGTCCTTCAGGCGGATGGCGCCGACCTCGCACCGCTCCACCTTGAGGGCCGTACAAATCGCGTTCAGAACGCGCCCCACATCCCGGGCCCCGCCCTGGCTGCTGCGCAGGCGCGTCATCGTGCCCCTGGGACGGGATCCGGAGCGCCGCGGCGTCCCCGCAGCGTATTCCCCCCGGCCCGTGCCCCGGCTGCGGCGCTCGCGCTCGCGCTCGAGGTCCGCGCCGAGGTTGTAGCCCTTGGCCGTCCGAGAGTTGAGGGAGCTCAGCAGCTTCGCGACCAGGACCTTGGGCTCGGCCCTCTCCAGCAGGTCCTCCGCCCAGCTCAGGTAACTCGAATATTCCGTCTCGAGCGGCGCGGAGAGCAGTTTCTCCTCCGCCACCTCGCGCTGGACCGTATGGATGCGGTCCAGGCCCGGAACGTCCTGCCACTCGACCTTCATCTGCGTCGTCCGCAGCATGGCGCGGAAGCGCCCCGCCTCGACCGGCGAGAGCAGGATCAGGTTCGTCCCCTCGTTTCCGGCCCTTCCGGTTCGGCCGCTTCGATGCACGAAGGTCTCGCGGTCGTCGGGAAGCCCCAGCTGGATGACGTGGGTCACCCCCTCCACATCCAGACCGCGGGCGGCGACGTTCGTCGCCACCAGGCAGGGCATGGAGCCCGACTTGAAGGAGGCCAGCACGGCGTTGCGCTCGCGCTGCGTCATGTCCCCGTGCAGGGCCGCCGCGTTGAACCCCTCGTCCTGCAGCCGCTGGGCGACCTCGATGGACTCCATGCGGGTATGGCAGAAGATCAGGCTGCGCCGGGGATGCTCCCAGAGCAGGATGTTCACCAGCCCCTCGAAACGGCGGCGCGAGGGGACCATGTAGACCCGATGGAGGATATCCTCGTGCTGCTCCCCCTCCTCCGTCAGGGTCAGGGTCAGGGGGGTGTCGAGGTAGCGGTCCGCCAGCGCGCGCACCTCGGGGGGCATCGTCGCCGAGAAGAGCCACGTGCGGCGATCCTCCGGCAGCGCGTCCAGGATGGCCTCCAGCTCCTCGCGGAACCCCATGTCCAGCATCTGGTCGCCCTCGTCCAGGACGACGCAGCGAATGCCCTCGGTCCTCAGGCTGCCGCGCTCGATGTGATCCCGCGTCCGGCCCGGTGTCCCCACGACGATCGCCGCCCCCTCCCGGAGGGCCCTGAGCTGAGGCGACATCTCGAGCCCTCCGACGAGGGAGACCACCGAGACGTCGAGGTAGCGCACCAGCCACTCCGCCTCCCGGGCGGTCTGCTGAGCCAGTTCCCGGGTCGGGGCCAGCACCAGAAGATGCGGCGAACGCTCCGAGACGCGCATATCCTGCAGGAGGGGCAGGAGAAAGGCCAGGGTTTTCCCCGAACCCGTCCGGGCCCTCACGATGAGGTCCCGTCCCCGCCAGTCGGATTCCAGAACCCGGCACTGCACGGGGGTGGGGGTCTCGAACCCCTTCTTCTCCAGGGCACGGGCAAGCTCGTCCCTCAATCCGTAAGCGCCGAACCCCTCCTCGGCCGTCCCGGCGTCCTCCCGGCCATAGACCTCCAGCTCCCGGTACTCGTCCCTCTCCAGCCCTTTCCCGTCCCCATTGTCCTTCAACAAATCACTCATAACGTTCAAACATTCCTCCAAAATCATCCCGACTCGTCGGCGGCCGTGCATCCGCCTCTCCAATCCATCATTTACAATTCCATCATTTCCAAGTCCACGCTTCCTCAGGAGGCCATCGCGTTGAAAAAGCGCGTGATCTGCCGCCTGAAGATGAGGTGAACGATGTCCGTGGGGCCGTTGCGGTTCTTCGCGAGGCTCAGCGAGGCCTCGCTGTCCACATCGGGCTTGGACTCCTCGTAATAGTCCGGCCTGTAGAGGAACATGACGGTGTCCGCGTCCTGCTCGATGGCGCCGGAATCCCGAAGGTCCGACAGCATGGGCTTCTTGTCGGGGCGCTTCTCCGTCTCACGCGAGAGCTGCGAGAGGGCGAGTACCGGGCAGTCCAGCTCGCGGGCAACGCCCTTGAGCATCCGCGAGATCTCCGCGACCTCCTGCTGCCGGTTGTCCGTGGAGCGCCCGCCGAAGCTCATGAGCTGGAGATAATCCACGACGATCAGCCCGAGGTTCTCGTGGCGCGCCTTGAAGCGCCTGCACCGGGCGCGGAAATCCATCGTCGTCAGCATGGAGCTGTCGTCGATGAAGATGGGACGCCGGGTCAGGATCCCGGCCGCATTCTGCAGCTCGTCCCAATCGCTCTTGCCCATGGTCCCCGTGTTCATGGCCTGGATGTCCACCTGGGCCTGCGAGCCCAGCATGCGCTGCACCAGCTGTTCCGACGACATCTCCAGGCTGAAGATCAGCACGGCGGCGTTGCGTCCCCCGCCGCCGAACTGGGCGATGTTCAGCGCAAACGCCGTCTTTCCCATGGAGGGACGGGCGGCGACGATGTTCAGGCTCCCGGGCTGAAATCCACCGGTCAGGCGGTCCAGATCCGTAAAGCTCGACTCGAACCCGCTGACGTCGGAGCCGCTCTGCTGGTACCGCTGTTCGATCTTCCGGAAGGTCCCGCCCAGGATATCGCGGACGGGGCGGAAATCGACGCGGTTGTTGTTCTGGGAGACCTCGAACACGGCGCGCTCCGCCTCGTCCATGATCATGGCGCTCTCGAGGTCGCTCGAATAGCCCAGGCTGACGATCCGGCTCCCCGCATCGATCAGGCGCCTCCGAATCGATTTTTCCCGGACGATATCGGAGTGATACCCGACATTGGCCGTGGTGGGGACCTCCGCCACGAGGGAGGCGAAAAAAGGCTGCCCCCCAAGCTTCTCGAAAGCCCCCCTCTTGAGCAGTTCCTCCCCGAAGGTCACGAGGTCGACCGGGCGATTTGCGGCATACATGTCGCTCATCACCCCGAAGGCCGTCCTGTGGTTCAGGTCGTAGAAATCGTCCGCACTCAGGGTCTCCAGAGCGATCCCCAGGGCCTCCTGCTCCAGGAGACAGGCGCCCAGGACGGCGCGCTCGGCCCCCAGGTTCTGCGGGGGCACACGGTCATAGAGCTGCATGGACAAAGGGGGACGGTCAGGCGCCTCGAACCGTCACGGACAGCACCATCTCCGCGGCCACCCCGGAGTACAGCCTCAGGGTGAAGGGGTGGGTTCCCGACTGTTTGACGGGCTCGGCCATTTTTATGTCGCGCTTGTCGACCGCGACGCCATGCTGGGCCTCCAGGGCCTCGGCGATCTGAGCCGCCGTGATGCTGCCGAAGAGCTTCCCGTTCTCCCCCGCCGTCGCCTCGATACGGACGGTCCTGCCCTGGAGCGTCTGGCGGGCGGCCTCGGCCTCCTGACGCAGCTTGTCCTCCTTTGCCCTCTGATGCTTCTGACGCTCCTTGAGGTCCGCGATCTTCCCGGCCGTGGCCTCGTCGGCAAGGCCGCGGGGCAGCAGAAAGTTCCGGGCATATCCGTCGCTCACGGTCAAAAGCTCGCCTGCACGGCCCACTTTGTTCACATCCGCCTTCAAGATAACCTGCATCGGACGCACCTCTCCCTTCGAATCGAATTTTCGAGTACCGATTCTCAGATTTCGAGTACCCGTTCAACTATCCGCCGGCACACACGTTCCCCGCGGTCCTCCCGGCTCGCGCCTCCCCAACCGGCCCTCATCCCTTCGCCGCGCCTCCGCGGCGCCTCAGGTCGAAGATCATATCCCCCGCCCCGAGGAAGACGAGCCAAAGCCAGAACACGGGAAAGGCGAAAACCGCCAGGGCGAGGCAGCGCCAGAACACGCCGACGCGCCGGCGCACAAACCACCACCAGATCAGCGACAATCCCTGGACGAAGAAGAAGACGTTCAGCACGATCTTCAGGTTCATCGCAAACATCGCGCCCGGCGTCCAGTCCGAGGCGAAAAAGCCCATGAGAAACGCCAGAAACATGGCGGGCAGCAAGGTTCCGGAGAAGCGCCAGTCCGAGAACGGAGGAAGCGGAGGGGGGCTCTGCGCCCGTCCCCTCTGGCAGAGCACCCCGAGCCCGTAGTTGACGAACGTCTCGAAGAGCGATGAGACCAGGACCAGGGACGGCAGCATGTAGGGGAAAAGCGCCGCCATCCCATCCACCGCCTCCCGAAACACCCAGGCCTGCTCCCCATCCGGGGAGAGCTCGGCATACAGGCGCGTCAGCAAAAGGCGTATCTGCTCGGGGTCCGGCATCAGGGGGTTGTGCCCGGTCAGCGCCAGGAAGACGCCAAGCAAAAGCAGTTTCGAGGCGACCGATACCCCCGAACAGAGAAGCAGGGCCTCGGCCCCCTTGTTCCGCGCCCTCGAAACGAAGGACAGGGCATAGGAAAGCGGCGCCTGAGCTATCAGGTAGTACCTGTCTCTTATACACATCTCCGAGCCCACGAGACGGAGCTACATC
>NZ_CAUUGJ010000013.1:0-32134 GCF_963544685.1 uncultured Fretibacterium sp.
ACTCGACTAGTCGTCGGCAGCGTCAGATGTGTATAAGAGACAGCTCCCCCACCGTCCTTCCGGAATCCATGACGAGCAGCCGGTCGCAGCACCCGAAGGCCATCTCGAGGTCGTGGGTGATGGTGATGACCGTCCGGCCGCATCGCCTCAGGTCCGATAAAAGGCAGAGGATCCTCCTCCGGTAGGCCGCGTCGAGCCCAGCCGTCGGCTCGTCGAGGATAAGGCACTCCGGATCGGCGGCCAGCACGGAGGCGATGGCCACCAGACGGCGCTCCCCCCCCGACAGGGCCAGAGGGTTGCGGAGGAGAAAATCGTCGTTCAGCCCCACATCGGAGATGGCCGAACGGACCGCCTGCTCCAGACGCTCGTCCTCGAAGCCGGCGTTGGCCGGGGCGAAGGAGAGCTCCTCCCGCACCGTCGGACAGAAGAGCTGATCCTCGGGGGTCTGAAAGACGAGCCCCACCCTCCTGCGAAGCCGATGCAGGTCCTCGCCCGCCTGAGGAAGGGGCGAGCCCTCGATGAGTATCCGCCCCGACTGCACCTTGTAGAGGCCGTTCAGGTGCTGGACCAGCGTCGATTTTCCGCTCCCGGTGCGTCCGACCACCGCGGTCCACGCCCCTCGAGGAAAAAGCGCATCGACGCCGTCCAATATGAGGGGCGTCTCGGGCGAGGGGGCATCGAAGCGGAAGGACAGGTCCCGAACCTCCAGAAGAGCCGGGAGCTCGGGGACGGAGCGCCGATCGGCCGGTGGCGGGGACGAGGCGGACCGGCCCGGAAGACGCGCCGCGACCGCAGATGTGACGCCCTCGACCGTGGAGGAGGGAACCGATACCCCCCTCGCCCCCAGACGGGCGGCCAGGCGGCGCAGCGGAGGAAGCTCGAAGCCAAGCCGCTCCGCATCCGGCCAGAAGTCGCGCGCATCCCCCTGCCAGAGCCATCGTCCCTTCGAGAGGACAAGGATCCGGTCGGCGTCCTCGAGGCACTCCAACTGGTGCGTCACCTGCACGAGGGCCGTCCCGGACTCATGGATGGCGCGCAGCACCCCGGCGACCTCGAGGCGCCCTTCGGGGTCCAGCATCGCGGTGGGCTCGTCCAGAATGAGGCATTCGGCCTTCGAGGCCAGCGCCCCCGCCAGGGCCACCCTCTGTTTCTCGCCGCCCGAGAGGGCCGAGACCGGGGAGGAACGTTTGTGCGCCATCCCCACGCGTTCCAGGGCCCACGCCACCCGTTCCTCGATCTCCGAGGGGGGCAGTCCCTGATTCTCGGGGGCGAAGGCGACGTCGTCCTCCACGACGGCGGCCACGATCTGGCTTTCCGGGTTCTGGAAGACGACCCCCACCTTTGCGTGCAGCTCCTCAAAGGGGATCCCCCGGACATCCCGGCCAGAAATGAAACAGGCACCCTGCAAAGGAGCTTGCAGAGCGCCCAGAATCCTGACGAGCGTCGATTTTCCGGAGCCGTTGTGCCCCAGAACGGCAACCCGCTCCCCTGGACGGACATCCAGGGATATCCCGTCCAGGACCCGCCGCGTCCCGTCGTAGGAAAAGACGACCGACCGCAGGGAGAGGAGGGGCACGTTTCTTGGAGAGCTCAAGGCACTGGAAAAGCCCTGGGCTATCTCTCGATAAGCTGAATCACGGCCATCGGCGCGCCGTCGCCCGAGCGGTTCCCCAGTTTGACGATGCGCGTGTACCCGCCCTTGTCGAAAGAGGCATAGCGGGGGGCCAGTTCCTGAAACAGCTTCGTCGCAGCCTCCTTGTGAGGCATCCGGGAGAACACGAGGCGGATGTCGTGAACGGAACCGCCGCGGGCCCGGGTGATCAGCTTCTCGGCGACGCGGCGCAGTTCCTTGGCGCGGGTGACGGTGGTCTGAATCTGCCCGTTCAGGAACAGGCTGGCGGCCATGTTGGCCAGCATCGCCCTTCTATGGCTGCCGTAGCGGCCAAGCGTTCTATGATCCACACGGTGTCTCATAGCCTTAATCCTCCTTGGTTGCTTTTATATCTTTCTTCTCGCGCAGCTTCAAGCCGGCGCTCTCCAATTTCTCCCAGATCTCGTTCAGGGATATCTTCCCCAGGTTGCGGATCTTCAGAAGGTCCTCCCGCGACTTCTGCAGGAGGTCCCCAATCGTCTGAATGCCGCCGCGCAGGAGGCAGTTCTCGCTCCGGATCGAGAGCTCGAGGTCCCGAACCGGGCGCGCGAAGAGCTCGGCATCCCCATCGGCGATCTTGGCGCCCCTGCCCTTTTCGTCACTGGGCCCCGTCTGGAGCCCCTCCTCGCGGCACTGCTCGAGGGCCGAGACGACATTGCCGAAATAGGTCCGGACGATCTCCGCCGCCTCGCCGACCGCCATGTCCGGGGTGACGATGCCGTTCGTCCAGACGTCCAGGATCAGGCGCTCGTAGTCCGTCCTCTGCCCGACCCGCGCCGCCTCCACCCGGTAGTTCACGCGAAGGACCGGGGAGAAGATGGCGTCGGTGAGCAGGGCGTCCACCGGGAGATAGGAGGGACGGGGCCGCTCGGCGGAGAGATAGCCCGTCCCCTGCTCGACGTAGAGCTCCATGGCAAGGCGCGTCCCCTTCTCCAGCGTGCAGATCTTCGCGTCGGGATCGACGAAATCGACCTCGCTGTCCACCTGGATGTCCCTGGCCGTCACGAGTCCCGCTTTTTCGAGCTCCACGGAAATGACGCGCACCTCTTTGCTCCTGGAACGGACGGGGACATGCTTCAGATTCATCATAATCTCGATGACATCCTCGCGCACGCCCGGGACGGTGCTGAATTCGTGCAGTACTCCCTCAATGCGGACCGACGTGATGGCGGCGCCTCGGATCGAGGAGAGCAGCACCCGACGCAGCGCGTTGCCCAACGTCATGCCGTAGCCCCGTTCCAGAGGCTCCAAAGCCAGACGTCCGTAAGTGGGGGTGTTCTCCTCCAGCTTAAGGACGGGCCGTAAGATTTCCAAGGTTTCCGACATTGTTTATGCTCCTATTCTTCACAGACGCCGAAAGGCCGGGTTTCAACACACCCATGAGACGCTCTCGCCGTCAAAGCTGCCAAAAGCACGGAGGACGTTTAGACCCTGCGTCTTTTGGGCGGGCGGCAGCCGTTGTGAGGAATGGGGGTCGTGTCCCTGATCAGGTTGACCTGAAGCCCCGCAGCCTGAAGGGAGCGGATGGCGGACTCGCGGCCCGGCCCAGGCCCCTTCACGATGACGTCGATCTCACGCACGCCGTGATCCTGAGCTCCCTTGGCCACCTGCTGCGCCGAGATCTGCGCCGCGAATGGGGTGGACTTGCGGGTCCCCTTGAACCCCACGTTGCCCCCGCTGGACCAGGAGAGGACGTTGCCGCCCCTGTCGCTGATGCAGAGAATCGTATTGTTGAAGGTGGAGTAGATATGGGCCACCCCATAACTGATATTCTTCTTTTCACGCTTTTTGCCCTTACGGACCGTTCTTTTGGCCACGCGCGTTTCGCCTCCTCCAAAAATCTTCCCGTTTTTTCTTAGAGGACAAAGTAATCCATTTCTAAATCATTTGTAGGCGAGGCGGCCTTTGCGAACCGAAGCGAAGGCGTACAAAAAGGTACGTCGAGCAAGGTGAGCAAAGACAACGAAGCATACGAATGATTTGAATTGGAATTACTTGCCCGCCATCTTCTTATTGGCTACAGTACGCCGCGGCCCCTTGCGCGTCCTGGCGTTGGTCTTCGTCTTCTGACCCCGGACGGGCAGCCCCTGCTTGTGCCGGAGCCCCCTGTAGCAGCCGATGTCGATCAGCCGCTTGATGTTCATCGAGACCTCGCGGCGCAGGTCGCCCTCCACCCGGTAGTGGTCCTCGATCTCACGGCGCAGCTTCTGCACGTCGGCCTCCGAGAGGTCCTTGACCCGGATATTGGGGTCGACGCCCGTGGCCGCCAGAATCTTCTTCGACGAGGGAAGGCCGATGCCGAAGATATAGGTCAACGCAATTTCAATGCGCTTCTCGCGCGGGATGTCCACACCTGAAATACGAGCCATTCCCTCTTACCTCCTCGCACCCTGACGCTGCTTGTGGCGCGGGTCGCGGCTGCAGATGATCCGCACGACGCCGTTGCGCCGAATCACACGACAAAACTCACAGATCGGTTTGACCGACGGTTTCACCTTCATTGTTCCCACTCCTCAGCAAATCTTCAGAAAAACGCCGGCCGGGACACACAAACAGCCCCCAGCGCCTCCTGGTCATTCAACTCCAACATACGGGCTTTCAGCCTGCGCCCCCATCCGAATCGGGACCTCCGACGGAGGACAGAGGGCCGGACGCTCCCCGTTTATTTATAGCGGTAAATGATCCTTCCCCTGGTGAGATCGTAAGGGGAGACCTCGACCAGGACCCTGTCCCCGGGAAGGATCCGGATGAAATGCATTCGCATCTTGCCCGAGACGTGAGCCAGGAGCTTGTGCCCGTTCTCCAGCTCCACACGAAACATGGCGTTGGGAAGAGGTTCCGAGACGACGCCCCTCGCTTCGATGACTTCCTCTTTGTTTGCCATTCGCTACCCTGCCTCTCCGTTCCGACTTCTTTCCTCGTTCAGCGCATCTCCATCGAGCGCGTTCAGGATCTGACAAAAGCGCCCCCGGTCAATGTCCCTGCCCGACCGTACCCACTCGGCGACCTCCGCCGCAAAGAGCGACGTCGGCTGTACATGCTTCGGATTCTTCCTCTTCGGCCGCGACACGTTGAACCGGTCCGCGTCCGCCAGGGCCAATCTGTCCTCTTCCGGGAAACCCACCACCACATAGCGGCTTCCCCTGTCCTTGCCCCTTCTGGAGAGCACCACCTGCCCCAGTCTGTAGGGTCCGAAGCGGGGGTCTAGGGACTTGTCCATGGAGTCAATATCTCCGGCCCATCGGCCGTAACGGCGATGGACCTCTCGAAATGCGCTGCATCGGAACCGTCGGCGGTAACGACCACCCACCCGTTCTCTCCGATCAGGACCTTCTCGCGCCCCGCCATGATCATGGGCTCTATCGCCAGGGTCATGCCGGGCTGGAGGGTCACGCCCCGACCGGAGCGCCCGAAGTTGGGGACCTGGGGCGCCTCATGAAGCTTCTTCCCCACGCCGTGCCCCGTAAAGTCCCGGACGATGCCGTACCCCAGCGGAACGACGTAGGACTCGACGGCATGTCCGATATCTCCGATCGTCCTGCCCGCGAGGGCCGCGGCGATGGCCCGGTTCAGAGACGCCTCCGTCACGTCGAGGAGCTTCCGACGCTCCGCGCTGACGGCCCCCACGGGGTAGGTACAGGCGGCATCCCCATAATAACCGTCCAGGCAGGCCCCAACGTCCACGCTCAGGATGTCGCCCTCCGCCAGCCTGCGCCCGTCGCTGGGAAAACCATGGACGATCTCCTCGTTGATCGAGGCGCAGATCGTCCCCGGGAAGGGGCTCATGGAGGGCGCAGGACGGTATCCCTTGAACGCGGGCGCCGCCCCGCAGGAGCGGATATGCTCCTCCGCCACGCGGTCCAGCTCTCCCGTGGAGATCCCCGGGCGGACGGCCTCCCGCAGGAGGTCCAGCACCTCCGCGACCACCTTGCCCGCCCGACGCATCAGGACGAGCTCCTCCTCCGACTTAAGATGCACCATGCCGTTTCAGAATCGCCGCGATATCGCCATAGGCCGCTTCCGGAGCCTGAGAGGCGTCCACAGCGCTCAGCAGTCCCTTTTTCCCATACCAGTCGATCAGCGGCTGGGTCTGGTCGTGGAAGACCTTCAATCGATTTCGGATCACGGACTCCTCGTCGTCGTCCCTCTGATAAAGCTCCCCGCTGCAGGCAGGGCAGCTGTGCCCGTCCCCGTCCAGGGTCAGGAGGTTGAAGATCGCCCCGCAGGAACGGCAGGTCCGCCGGTTTGAGAGACGCCGGACCAGGGCCTCGTCCCCGATGTCGAAGAGGATGACCGCATCCAGCGCCTGGCCCCGCTCCGCAAGGAAGCTCTCGAGGAACTCCGCCTGCGCTATGGTGCGGGGAAAACCGTCCAGCAGGAACCCCGCCTTCATGTCGGGCTCCAGAAGACGGCCCGACACCATCTTCAGGACGACCTCGTCGGGAACCAGGGCCCCCTTGTCCATGTAGCTGCGGGCAAGGAGACCGAGAGGCGTCTCCTTCTTCAGGTTCTTCCGAAAGATATCGCCGGTCGAGACGTGGGCACAGCCGAGACGCTCCTTCAAAAGAGCGGCCTGCGTTCCCTTTCCCGAGCCCGGAGCACCTAAAAGGACCAATCTCACGGTGATTCGCCTCCTATGCCCTTACATGCGGAGCAGGCTGCCCGATTTTCCGCCGGACTTCCTGAGGATGCCGTCGTAGTGGCGCATCAAAAGCTGGGCTTCGATCTGATGTACGGTGTCGAGCGCGACGCCGACGACGATCAGGACCGCCGTGCCGCCGAAATAGAAGCTCTTGATCCCCATGATGGAGGACATGAAGTTGGGGACCAGGGCGATGATCGCCAAAAAGACGGCCCCGCCCAGCGTGATGCGCTCCATCACCTTCGTGATGTAGTCCGCCGTGGGCTGACCGGGCCGGATGCCCAGGATGAACCCGCCGTACTTCTTCATGTTGTTGGCGATGTCCGTTGGGTTGAAGACGACCGCCGTGTAGAAGTAGGCGAAGAATATGATCAGCGCGACATAGCAGATGATGTAGAACAGGCTGTTCGGCTCAAAAAGAGCCTTAAGGAATCGTCCAATGGAGCTCTCGCTGAAGAAATTCGCCACCGTGTAGGGAAAGATCAGGATGGACGAGGCGAAGATGATGGGGATGACCCCGGACTGATTGACCCTCAGCGGGATAAACGTGCTCTGGCCGCCGTACACCTTGTTGCCCACCACGCGCTTGGCGTACTGGACCGGCAGACGCCGCTGCCCCTCCTGGAGCATGATGCATCCCGCGACGACGATGACCATGAGGATGAGCCCGACCAGAAGCGCCAGCAGGTTCAGCTGCCCCACGCGGACCATGCTCCAGCTCTGCATCACCGCCTCGGGGATCCGGGCCACGATGCCCGCGAAGATCAGGAGGGAGATGCCGTTGCCGATGCCGTGATCCGACAGTTCCTCGCCCATCCACATCACGGCGATGGAACCCGCCGTGAGCGTCGTCACGACCAGAAGCGCGCTGAAGAAGCTGCCGGAGAAGATCCCGAGGCTTCCCAGCCACGCCGTCATACCCACGCCCTGCACCACGGCGAAGAGCACGGAACCGTAGCGCGTCCACTGGACGATCTTCTTGCGCCCCTCGGTGTTGTCCTTCTGGAGCTTCTCCAGGTAGGGGAAGATGACGACCAGGAGCTGCATGACGATGCTCGAGTTGATGTAGGGAGCGACCCCGAGGGAGAAGATGCTGAAACGCTGCAGGGCCCCGCCGGAGAAGAGGTTCAGGAAATCCAGAACCCCGCTGTTGTTGCCGCCGAAGAGCTGAGCCATCGCCGCCGTATCGACGCCCGGCGTGGGGATATGGGCCCCAAGCCGGAAGACGAACAGGACGCCGAGGGTGAACAGGATCCGTCGTTTAAGGTCGGGCAGTCTGAAGGCGTCGCCGAAAGACCCGAGCACGTCAGATCACCTCGACCTTCCCGCCTGCCGCCTCGATCTTCGCACGCGCCCCGCCGCTGACCGCATCGACCTTCAGGGTCAGAGCCTTGGCGAGATCTCCCTTAGCCAGTATCTTGACGGGCAGGGAGTCGGAACGGATCAGCCCTGCGTTCAGGAGATCGTGAGCGGTAACCTCGCGGCCCGCCTCGAACTTATCGTTCAGGGAAGAGACATTGACGATTTGATACTCCCGGGCGAAACGGGCGTTGTTGAAGCCGCGCTTGGGCACCCTGCGGGCCAGAGGCATCTGGCCTCCCTCGAACCCGGGGCGCACGCCGCCGCCCGCCCGGGCCTTGTGTCCCTTGTGGCCCTTCCCCGCGGTCTTGCCCGTGCCGCTGGCGATTCCCTGCCCCAGGCGCTTGGCCTTCTTTCGGGAGCCCGGTGCGGGGCTGAGATCGTGAATATTCATGTGCGTCCGCCTCCTCAGTTATCGCTCGTCCAGACGACCAGGTGCCTGACGTGCTCGATCATGCCGCGGATCTGAGGGGTATCCTCGTGTTCCACCGTCGACTGCAGCTTGTGAAATCCCAAAGCCTTGAGGGTCCGCTTCTGACGCTCCGCGAACCCGATGGCGCTCTTGATCCATTTGATCCTTATCTTAGCCATAGGGACAACCTCCTAATGCACCCGAGTCCGCCTAGTCCGCGGATGCGGCCGCGGGTTCCGGGGCCTTCTTCCCGCGCAGCTTGTAGATCTCCTCCGCGGTACGGGTCTCCTTGATGGCCTCCAGGGTCGCCCAGGCCACGTTGATGGAGTTGGAGGTACGCCCCACGACCTTGGTGACGACGTCCTTGACGCCGCCCAGCTCCATGATGGCGCGCACCACCCCGCCGGCGATGACTCCCGTTCCGGCAGGAGCGGGCTTCAGCAGGACCGCGGCGGCTCCGAAGTTGCCCGTGACGGGGTGGGGCATCGTATCCCCAGCCCGGCGGATCTCCACGAGCTCCTTGCTCGCCTTGTCGATCCCCTTGCGCACGGCCTCGGATATCTCCTTGGCCTTGCCGATCCCCGCCCCGACATAGCGTTCGCCGTCCCCGACGACGACAAGCACGGCGAACTTGAAGCGTTTGCCGCCCTTGACGACCTTGCTCACGCGGTTGATGGCGACGACGCGCTCTTTCAGCTCCAGGGATTTAGCATCGATTCGCTTTTTGATCATGATCAGCCTGCTCTCCTAAAATATTCAGCCGAGGCCGATTAAAACTTGAGGCCGGCCTCGCGGGCCGCATCAGCCAGGGCCTTGACCTTGCCGTGATACTCATGGCCGCCGCGGTCGAAGACCACCGCCTCGATTCCCTTCGCCCTCGCCCGCTCCGCGGCCAGCTTGCCGACCGCCTTGGCGGCCTCGACGTTGCAGGTCCCCTTGAGCCCTTCCCTGACAGATTTCTCCAGGCTGGAGGCCGCCGCCAGAGTATGCCCCAGGTCGTCGTCGATGATCTGGACGTAAACGTACTTCAGGCTGTGAAAGACGGCCATCCTCGGCTTCTCGGCCGTGCCCGCAAGCGTCCGGCGCAGCCTCTCATGCCGCACGACGCGCAAGTCATTTCTGCTTCTCTTCTTCATTTCGAGTCCACCCTCGCCTACTTCGCGCCGGTCTTACCGGCCTTGCGAACGATATGCTCGTCCTGGAAACGAATCCCCTTGCCATGATAGGGCTCCGGCGGGCGATACTCCCGGATGAGGGCGCAGGTCTGCCCCACCAGCTCCTTATCGATTCCCTTGACGACGAGTTTGACCGGGTTCTCCACGACGATCTCGACCCCCTGGGGAGGGGTGAACTCGACCGGATGGGAAAAGCCCAGGTTCATGACGAGCTTCTTGCCCTGCAGCTGGGCCCTCCAGCCCACGCCGACGATCTCCATCGTCTTCTGGAACCCCTCGGTCACCCCGGTCACCATGTTGGCGATCAGGGCCCGGGTCATCCCGTGCCAGGCGCAGGTCTGCTTCTCGTCGTTCGACCGGGACACCACGACCCTGTCGTCCGAGACGTCCACCGCAATTCCGGGCATCAACGGGGTGTTCAGCTCCCCCTTCGTGCCCTTCACCACGACCTTATCTCCTTTAATCGTCACGCTCGTCCCCTTGGGGAGGACGATCGCCTTGCGTCCAATGCGAGACATCCGTAAAAGCCCCCCCTTACCAGACGTAGCAGAGGACTTCTCCGCCCAGCCCCAGCTTGGCGGCCTCGGAGCCCGACTTCAGCCCCTGGGAGGTCGAGAGCACGGCCAGCCCAAGCCCCCCCATGACGACGGGCAGCTTGTCCTTGCCTACGTAGATCCTTCGCCCCGGCTTGCTGATCCGGCGCAGCCCCTGAATCACGCGCTCGCGGTCGGGGCCGTAGGAGAGGAAGATGCGGATCGAAGCATAGGGCTTCTTCGGGTCGGTGATCGTCTTGAAGTTCCTGATATAGCCCTCTTCCTTGAGAATCCGGGCGATGGCCAGCTTCATCTTGCTGGCGGGAACATCCACGCTGTCGCTGTAAATCATGTTCGCGTTGCGCACCCTCGTGAGCATATCCGCGATGGGATCGTTAACGTACATTCCGTTGCCCCCCTAGGCTACCAGCTCGATTTGACGACGCCGGGTATTCTGCCCTCCCGGGCCAGCTTGCGGAAGCAGCAGCGGCACATGTCGAACATACGCATATAGGCGTGCACCCTGCCGCACAGCGGGCAGCGGTTGTGCCGCCGCACCTCGAACTTAGGGGCCAGTGTCGCCTTGTGTCTCATAGCCTTCCTTGCCATTTCTCTGCCTTGCCCCCTGTCTAACGATTGTTGAAGGGCATTCCCATGCCCTTGAGGAGCGCATAGGCCTCCTCGTCGCTCGAAGCGCTGGTCACGATGGAGACGTTCATGCCCCGGGAACGGATAACCTTGTCGTAGCTGATTTCCGGGAAGATGAGCTGCTCACGCAGCCCCAGGTTGTAGTTCCCGCGGCCGTCGAACCCGCGCTTCGAAACGCCCTGAAAGTCCTTGATGCTGGGCAGGGCCAGAGAGATCAGGCGGTCCAGGAACTCCCACATGCGTTCCCCCCGGAGGGTGACCGAACAGGCCACGGGCATCCCCTCGCGCACCTTGAACCCGGCGATGGACTTCTTCGCACGCTTGAGAAGGGGCTGCTGCCCCGTAATCGCGCGAAGCTCGGCGATCGCCGCATCCATAAACTTGATATCCAGTTTGGCGTCGCCCACCCCAATGTTCACCACGATCTTCTTGATCTTGGGGAGCTGCATCACGTTCCCGTACCCGAACTCCTTCTGCAGGGCGGAAGCGACCTCCGTCTTGTACTTCTCCAACATACGCGGCGTCATTTTCGTGTCCTCCCCAATCAGGCCCTGTCGATGATCTCGCCGCACTTCTTGCAGACGCGGACCTTCTTGCCGCTCTCCAGGAAGGAGGAGCCGACGCGCGTTGCCTTCCCGCACTGCGGGCAGACCAGCATCACCTTGGCGGCGTAGATGGGGGCCTCCTGTTTGACGATCCCCGCCTGAGGGCTCTTCTGGCTGGGCCTCATGTGGCGCGAGACCATGTTCACGCCCTCGACGACGACCATGTCGCGCGCCGGGAAGCGGCGCATGATCTTGCCTTCCTTGCCCTTGTCCTTGCCGGAGATCACATGGACCCGGTCGTTTTTCCTGAGTCTTACCGACATAATTCCACGCCTCCTAAACCACTTCGGGCGCGAGGGAGAGAATGCGCATGTACTTCTTCGCGCGCAGCTCCCGGCCCACGGGACCAAAGATGCGCGTCCCCTTCGGCTCCCCGTTGTTGTCGATGATCACGGCGGCGTTGTCGTCGAAGCGGACGTAAGAACCGTCGCGGCGGCGAACTTCCTTCCGGGTGCGGACGATCACGGCCTTGACCACGGACCCCTTGGCGATGTTGCTGTTGGGGATGGCCTCGCGAACCGAGGCGACGATGACGTCGCCGATCGAGCCCCACTTACGCCGGCTCCCGCCCATGACCTGGATGCAGAAAAGCTTCCGGGCTCCGGAGTTGTCAGCAACGTTCAATACTGTCGTCAACTGAATCATAACTTACTCCTCCCCGGGCGTATCAGAACCAAAGACAGGGGCGCGCCGCATCACTTCAATGAGCTCCCACCTCTTGGTCCTGCTCAGAGGACGCGTCTCGCGGATTCGCACCTGGTCTCCGATGCGGCAGGTGTTCTCCTCGTCGTGAGCCACGTACTTCTTGGCCCTCTGAATACGCTTCCCGTAAAGGGGGTGCTCCGCAAGGCGGGAGACCTTGACGACCACCGTCTTGTCCATTTTATTGCTGACCACTATTCCCACCCGAACCTTACGGTGGGAGAGCCCCGTCTCCATATGTGCCTCCATGGACGACCTACCTCCTGGCCGCAGAGCCCTCCGCCGCTCGGCTCTTCTCGCCCGCGACGGTCAGCACTCTGGCTATGATCTTTCGGACATCCCGGATGCGGCTCGTGTTCTTGAGTTGTCCGACTGCGTTCTGAAAACGAAGATTGAACAGTTCTTCTTTATAGCGGCGGTACTGCTCCTGGAGCTCCTCCAGATTCAGTTCCCGAAGTTTCGTCGCATCCATCAGTCTTCACCACCCATACCTTCTCTTGACACCATGCGCACCTTGATCGGCAGTTTGTGGGAGGCCGTCCGGAAGGCCATCTCGGCGAGATCCTGAGGAATCCCCGCAAACTCGAACAGGACGCGACCCCGCTTGACGGCGGCAACCCAGAACTCGGGCGCGCCCTTTCCCTTCCCCATGCGGGTCTCCAGGGGCTTCTTCGTGTAAGGGCGGTCCGGGAAGACGCGGATCCAGATCTTTCCGCCCTTCTTCATCTTTCTGGATATCGCCACGCGGGTAGCCTCGATCTGGCGCGCCGTGATCCAGGCGTTCTCAAGGGCCTGAATTCCCCAGTCCCCGAATGCGACCGTCGTGGCGCCCTTGGAGACGCCCCGAAGGGGGGATCTGTGGGATTTTCGGTATTTTACCCTGCTGGGCATAAGCATGACGAACTACCCCCTTGCCCTTTCACGGCGGCCGCTGCGAGGCGCCACGGGGCGCTCGTTCTCACGGTCGCGATAAATCCAGATCTTACAGCCGATCACTCCATACATCGTGTTGGCCTCGGCAAAGCCGTAATCGATATCGGCCCGAATCGTCGAGAGGGGAAGCCGCCCCTCGTTGTACCATTCGGTACGGGCGATCTCCGCGCCTCCAAGGCGTCCGGCCACCTGAGCCTTGATCCCCAGCGCCCCCGCCTTCGTCGCGCGGAAGATCGCCTGCTTCATGGCCCGGCGGAAGGAGACGCGGCGCTCAAGCGCGGAGGCGATGCTCTCGGCGACCAACTGGGCGACGACGTCGGGATTCTTGATCTCCTGGACGTTGACCATCACCTTACCGCCGGTCAGGGCCTGAAGCTCGTCCTTGATCGTCTGGATCTCCGCCCCGCCGCGGCCGATCACCACTCCGGGCCGGGCGGTCCAAATCGTGAAGCGGATCACGTGCCCCACGCGCTCGATATCCACGCGGGAGATGGAGGCCCCCTCCCACTTCTTCAATACCCACTCACGGAGCCTGAGGTCCTCGTGCAGCTTCTTCGCATACTCCTTGCGGCCGGCGTACCACTTGGACTCCCACTCCGTAGCAACCCCAAGCCTGTATCCTACGGGATGAACCTTCTGTCCCACGAAAAAACCCTCCTAACGTTCCGAAACCGTAACGGTCACATGGGATGTGCGGTGCACATAAGGATGGGCTCTGCCCATGGAGGCGGGACGAAAGCGCTTCATCGAGGGCCCCTGATCCGCAAAGGCCGTGACGACTTGCAGCTTGTCCGTATCCATCCCGTAATTGTGCTCGGCGTTCGCCACGGCGCTCTGCAGGACCTTGTAGACGATCCGCGCGGCCTTCTGAGGGGAGAAGCGCAGAATCGTCAGGGCCTCGCCCGCATCCTTGCCCCGAATGAGGGCCAGGACCTGCCGCACCTTCATCGGGGAGATCCTGACCTGGCGCGCCATGGCCTTGGCTGTCGATTTCTCCATAGCGGCTCCCCTACCTTCCCTTCGTGGAGCGTTCCTGCCCCGCATGATGCCCAAACTTGCGCGTCGGGGCGAACTCCCCCAGCTTGTGCCCAACCATGTTCTCGCTGACGTAGACCGGCAGGTGCATCCGCCCGTTGTGGACGGCGATCGTATGACCGATCATCTGCGGAACGACGGTGGAACGACGGGACCAGGTCTTCAGGACCTTCTTGTTTCCCGATATGTTCATCTCTTCTATCTTGGCCAGGAGCCTCTGCTCGATGAAAGGCCCCTTTTTGGCGGAACGAGCCATCCTAAAAGTCCCTCCTCACGTCTACTTATCGTAACGGCGGCGAACGATCAGCCTGTCGGAAGGCTTGCGCTTGCGCGTACGATATCCCTTAGCCGGCGTGCCCCACGGAGAAACAGGATGCTTGTTGCTCTTGCTCTTTCCCTCGCCGCCGCCCATCGGGTGGTCCACCGGGTTCATCACCATGCCGCGCACGCGGGACCGGCGGCCGCTCCAACGGGTCTTCCCCGCCTTGCCCAGGGAGATGTTCTCGTAATCCTCGTTCCCCACCTGTCCCACCGTGGCCATGCACTCAAGGAGGATCAGACGGAGCTCGCCGCTGGGCATACGGATGAAGGCGTACTTGCCCTCCTTCGCCATCAGCTGGGCCGACGTCCCCGCCGCACGCACCAGCTTGGCGCCCCGCCCCGGCTCGAGCTCGAGGTTATGGACGACCGTACCCACCGGGATGTCCTTCAGCTTCAGGGCGTTGCCCGGGGTGATGTCGGCCTCGGGACCGGAATGGATCGTATCCCCGACCTTCAGCCCCTTGGGAAGCAGAATGTACCGCTTCTCGCCGTCGGCATAATGAATCAGCGCGATGCGGGCGTTCCGGTTGGGGTCGTACTCGACCGTAGCCACCTTGCCGGGGACCCCGATCTTGTCGCGGCGGAAGTCGATGATGCGGTAGGTCCGCCTGTGCCCCCCGCCGATATGACGCATCGTGATGCGGCCGGTGTTGTTGCGTCCGCCGCTCTTGCGCAACTCGGTGGTGAGGGAGCGCTCGGGCTTGTCGGCCGTAATGTCCTCGCGTCCCTGGATGGACATCTGCCGGCGGCCCGGGGTATAGGGTTTGAACTGTTTGATCGACATCTTCATCTACCTCTTTCTGGGCTGCCCCGCATCAAACCGAGGCACCCTCGAAGAACTCGATGCGTTGCCCCTCCGGCAGTGCCACAATCGCTTTCTTCCAGGACCGGGTCTTCCCCATAAAGGCGCCCATACGCTTGGGCTTGCCCTTGACGTTGATCGTGTTGACGCTCAGCACCTTCACCTTGAAGATCTGCTCGACCGCCTGGCGGATCTGGATCTTGTTGGCATCCTTGTGGACCTCGAAGGTGTACTTGTTGTGTCCCATCAGGGAGCTGCTCTTCTCGGTGACGATCGGCCGGATAACAATATCGTGAGCGACCAGATTCATCTCGCATACACCTCCTCGAGCCGGGCGACGACCTCGGGGGTCACGACCAGCGTCCTGGAGTTCAGAAGATCGTAGACGTTGATGCTGGCGATGTTGAGGAACTTGGCGCCCGGGATGTTGCGAACCGAACGCATGACGTTGTCCCCGCCCTCATGGTAGACCACAAGAACCTTCTGTGCCCCGATGGCATCCATGAAACCCTTCATGGCCTTCGTGGAGGGCTTGTCCATCTCCATCCCCCTCACCACGGTCATCAGAGAATCACGAACCTTGACCGAAAGAGCGCTCTTCATGGCCAGCCGGCGCACCTTCTTGTTGACCTTCTGGTGGTAGTCCCTCGGCTTCGGGCCGTGGGCCACGCCACCGTGGACCCAGATGGGGGAACGCGTGCTTCCCTGGCGGGCGCGCCCCGTATGCTTCTGCTTCCAGGGCTTCCTTCCGCCGCCGCTGACCTCTCCTCGGGTCTTCGTGGAGTGCGTGCCCTGGCGGCAGTTGGCCAGATGGGCCACCACGACCTGGTGCATGGCCGGGACGTGCAGCGGGGCGTCGAACACGACGTTGGAGAGCTCCATCTCCCCGGCATCCTGGCCGTTGAAATCCACAACTTTAACTGCAGGCATAATCCTTGTACCCTCCTTCCCTATCGCTTACTTCTTCTTGTAGAGGGTGACCAGGCTGTTCTTGGCACCCGGCACGGCCCCCTTGACAAGGAGGAGGTTGTTCTCCGGATCGACGGCCATGATCGTGAGATTCTTGACCGTCACCTTTTCGCTGCCCATATGTCCCGGCATCCGTTTGCCCGGGAAGATTCGGCCCGGGAAGGAGATGGCGCCGCTGGAACCGCCATGCCGATGCATGACCGACGTTCCATGGCTGAACTGCTGGCCGCCGAAGTGATAGCGCTTCATGACCCCGGCAAACCCCTTGCCCTTACTGACGCCCCTGACGTCCACCTTCTCGCCCGTCTCAAACAGATCCACCCTGATCTCCTGCCCAATCTCATACCCGTCCGCCGTCTCGAGACGAAACTCGCGCAGCGTCCGCCTGGGCTCGAGCTTGTGTTTGTCGAAAAGACCTTTTAGGGGTTTGGACAGCTTATGCGGCTTGATCGCCCCAAAGCCGAGAAGAACGGCAGAGTATCCGTTCTGTTCGGGGGTCCGGACGGCAACGACAGGGCACGGGCCCGCCGCGATCACCGTGACCGCCACGGCCTGTCCCTGCTCGTCGAAGATCTGAGCCATGCCAACCTTCTTCCCCAGTATCCCTATACCCATTGTTATATATTCTCCTTTCAGCTCCAGCGCTTCCCTTATTCCAATTCCTAACCGTTCGTATACTGCGTTGTTTTTGCTCGCCTTGCTCGACGTACCTCTTTGTACGCCTTCGCGTCGGCTCACAAAAGCCGCCTTGTCTACGAACGATTTGAAATTGGAATTACTCCATACCCCCTTAAGGGGCTAGAGCTTGATCTGGATATCGACTCCAGAGGAAAGATTGAGCTGCATCAACGCATCCATGGTCTTCTGCGTCGGTTCGACGATATCGATCAGACGCTTGTGCGTCCTCATCTCAAACTGCTCCCGCGCGTCCTTGTCCTTGTGAGGCGACTTCAGGATCGTCACCTTGCTGATCTCGGTGGGGAGGGGAATGGGGCCGGAAACCCTGGCCCCCGTGCCCTCCGCCGTCTCCGCGATCTGGGCTGCGGACGTGTCGAGAACCCTGTGGTCAAATGCCTTCAGCCGGATACGGATTCTTTTAGCCACTGCCGTGTCCCTCTATGCCCTACTCGAGGATTTTGGTGACGACGCCGGCGCCCACCGTATGGCCGCCCTCGCGGACCGCGAAACGAAGACCTTCCTCCATCGCGATCGGCACGATCAGATCCACCTCGAACGTCGCGTTGTCGCCCGGCATAACCATCTCCACTCCCTCGGGAAGCTTGATCCCGCCCGTAACGTCCGTCGTACGGAAGTAGAACTGCGGCTTGTACCCCGCAAAGAACGGCGTATGACGGCCGCCCTCCTCCTTCTTCAGTACGTACACCTCGCCCTTGAACTTCGTGTGCGGCGTCACGCTACCAGGCTTCGCCAACACCTGTCCGCGCTCCACCTCGTCCTTGTCCACCCCACGAAGCAGAATGCCCACGTTGTCCCCCGCTACCGCGTCGTCCAGAATCTTACGGAACATCTCGAGCGACGTCGCAACCGTCTTCTTGATGTCCGTCTTCATCCCGACAATCGCCACTTCCTCGCCCGCCTTGATGATGCCGCGCTCCACCCGGCCCGTCACAACCGTCCCGCGACCCGTGATCGTGAACACGTCCTCCACAGGCATCAGGAAAGGCTTCTCCGTCTCGCGGACAGGCTCAGGAATATAGCTGTCGCACGCATCCATCAGATCCCAGATCGGCTTGCAGATCGGGTCCTCGCGCGTCCCGTTACCCTTCTCCAACACCTCGAGCGCCGAGCCCCGGATGATCGGAATCTCGTCACCCGGAAACTCGTACTTGTTCAGAAGCTCACGAATCTCCATCTCCACAAGGTCCAGAAGCTCGGGGTCGTCAACCTGGTCCGTCTTGTTCATGAACACCACCAGCGCGGGAACGTTCACCTGGCGCGCCAGAAGCACGTGCTCGCGCGTCTGAGGCATCGGGCCGTCCGCCGCGCTCACGACCAGAATGGCCCCGTCCATCTGCGCCGCTCCCGTGATCATGTTCTTGATGTAGTCCGCGTGGCCCGGGCAGTCGATGTGCGCGTAGTGGCGCTTCTCCGTCTGATACTCCACGTGCGAGATGTTGATCGTGATCCCGCGCTCCCGCTCCTCGGGCGCCTTGTCGATCATGTCGTACGCCGTGTAGTCCGCCCACTTCTGCGTCGCAAGACACTTCGTTATCGCCGCCGTCAGCGATGTCTTCCCGTGGTCGATGTGACCGATCGTCCCGATGTTCAGGTGCGTCTTGCTTCGCTCGAACTTCTCCTTCGCCATCTCCGAATTGCCTCCTCTGAAAAAATGTAATGTATGTAAAAAAACTTATTCGGCCTTACCCTGAAGCACCTTTTCCGCGACGTCCGCGGGCGTAGGCTCGTAGTGGTCGAACTGCATCGTATAGTTGGCCCGGCCCGAGGTCTTGCTTCTGAGGTCCGTCGCGTATCCGAACATCCCTACAAGAGGCACGTAAGCCCTTATTATACGCGCGTTGGCCCTCATGTCCATCCCCTCGATGCGCCCCCTCCGGGAGGAGAGGTCGCCGATAACGTCCCCGACGTAGTCCTCCGGGGTCACGACCTCGACGGACATGATCGGTTCCATGAGGACCGGGGCCGCCTTCTTCATGGCCTCCTTGAACCCCATGGAGGCCGCGATCTTGAACGCCATCTCCGAGCTGTCCACGTCGTGATAGCTGCCGTCGACCAAGGCGATCTTGATACCGATCACCGGATACCCGCCCAGGACGCCGCTCTGAATGGCCTCCTCCAGGCCCTTCTGCACGGCGGCGACGTACTCCTTCGGGACGACGCCCCCCACGATGCGGTCCTCGAACTCGTAGCCCTTGCCCTCGGGAAGGGGCTCCATCTCGAACACCACGTGCCCGTACTGGCCGCGGCCGCCGGACTGGCGGATGTACTTGCCCTCGGCCGAGGACGAACGCTGGATGGCCTCCCTGTAGGAGACCTGGGGACGGCCGACCTTGACGTCGACTCCGAACTCCCGCTTCAGCCGATCCACGATGATCTCGAGGTGCAGCTCGCCCATGCCGGAAATGATCGTCTGCCCGCTCTCCTCGTCCGTGCGGACGCGGAAGGTCGGGTCCTCGTCGGCCAGCGCCACCAGCCCCTTGCTGAGCTTGATCTTGTCCCCCTGGGTCGCGGGCTCCACGGCGAGCGAGATGACCGGCTCGGGGAATACCAGGCTCTCCAGAACGATCGGATGAGCCTCGTCGCAGAGCGTGTCGCCCGTCTTGGTGCCCTTCAGGCTGGGGACGGCGACGATCATGCCCGCCTCCATCACATCGATGTCCTCCCGCTTGTTGGAGTGCATCCGCATGATGCGGCCGATGCGCTCCCTCTGGCCCGAGGTCGCGTTGTAAATAGCGCTTCCCTTCTCCAGCCTGCCGGAGTAGACGCGCAGGAAGATCAGCTTGCCGAGGAAGGGATCCACCGCCACCTTGAAGGCCAGGGCGGCAAAGGGCTCCTTGGGGTCGCTGTGGCGCTCCAGGACCTTCTCGGGATTGCCGGGCTCCGTCCCATGGATGGGCGGCAGGTCGATGGGGCTGGGCAGGTAGTTGACCACCGCGTCCAGCACCAGCTCCACGCCCTTGTTCTTGAAGGCCGATCCGCAGAGTACCGGCACGGCCTTGAGGGCGATCGTCGCCTCGCGCAGCACCTTCCGGATCAGCTCGGAACCGACCTCCTGCCCCTCGAGGTAGAGGGTCATCATATCGTCGCTGAAGTCGGAGAGCGCCTCAATGATGGCGTCCCGCCCCGCCTTGGCGGGCATGGCCAGCTCCGCGGGGATCGTCGTCACGCTGGGGGGCTGCCCCAGCTCGCCGCTGAACATCACGGCCTTCTGCTCGATCAGGTCCACGACCCCGGAGAAATCGTCCTCGGCCCCGATCGGCATCTGAATGGGGATGGCACAGGCCCCGAGACGCTCGCGAATCGCCGAGACCACCGCGTCGAAGTCCGCGCCGATACGGTCCATCTTGTTGACGAACGCCACGCGCGGGACATGATACTTGTCCGCCTGCCGCCAGACCGTCTCGGACTGGGGCTCCACTCCGCCCACGGCACAAAAGACGGAGACCGCCCCGTCGAGCACTCGCATGGAACGTTCCACCTCGACCGTAAAGTCCACGTGACCGGGCGTATCAATAAGATTGATGGTGTGATCCTTCCAGACGCAGGTCGTGGCCGCGGACGTGATCGTGATGCCGCGCTCGCGCTCCTGCTCCATCCAGTCCATGGTCGCAGCGCCCTCGTGGACCTCGCCGATCTTGTAGCTGCGCCCCGTATAGTACAGGATGCGCTCGCTGGTCGTCGTCTTCCCCGCGTCGATGTGGGCCGCTATTCCTATGTTTCTGAGCTTTGAAATGTCCAAAAAACGCACCTACCCAAACGCGGCACCCCGAACGCCCGGGCCGGATCCGGGATCCAGGTATCCGGACTCCGGCGATGCCCCGACATTCGGAATTCAGCCGCCAAAAATAGACGCCTCCGCAGGAGGCAAATCATTCCAAATTCCAAATCGCTCGTAGACGAGGCGGCTTTTGCGAACCGCCGCGAAGGCGTACAAAGAGGTACGTCGAGCAAGGCGAGCAAAGACAACGAAGTATACGAGTGATTTGAATTGGAATTACCAGCGATAGTGAGCGAACGCGCGATTAGCCTCCGCCATCCTGTGCGTATCCTCACGCTTCTTGATGGAGCTGCCCTCGTTCTTGTAGGCATCCATCAGCTCGCGCATCAGACGCTCCGACATCGGCATCCCCTTCTTGGAGCGGGCATAGGAGATGATCCAGCGGATCGAGAGCAGCTGCCCCCTCTCCGGGGGAACCTCGACGGGAACCTGATAGGTGGCCCCGCCCACCCGGCGCGGACGCACCTCGATCTGGGGCGCCACGTTGCTCATTGCCTTCTCGAACACGTCGAAGGGCTCCGTCCCGAGCTTCTCCGCCGCGTTGTCCAGCGCCGTGTACAGAATCCTCTCGGCGACGCTCTTCTTTCCGCCCTTCATCAGGCTGCTGATGAACTTGGCGACCGCCGGGTTTCCGAACCGGGTATCCGGAACGGTCTCCCGCTTCCTCACATGACCCTTACGAGGCATAACCTTCCCCTCCCTGGCTAACTGGCCTTCGGCTTACGCGCGCCGTACTTGGAGCGGCTGCGCTTCCGGTTTTCGACTCCGCCGCAGTCGAGCGTGCCGCGGACGATATGATACCGGACGCCGGGAAGGTCCTTGACGCGCCCTCCGCGGACGAGCACCACGGAGTGCTCCTGCAGGTTATGGCCGATGCCCGGGATGTAGGACGTGACCTCGATGCCGTTGGTCAGGCGCACGCGGGCGACCTTACGAAGGGCCGAGTTCGGCTTCTTGGGGGTCACCGTATAAACGCGGGTGCAGACCCCCCTGCGGGCAGGGTTCCCCTGCAGGGCCGGAGAGTCGCTCTTGGTTCGCTTCTCCTCGCGGCCGAAACGCACAAGCTGGTTGATGGTTGGCACAGAATCTCCTCCTCGATATGAATCGCAAAAACATCTATTAGGTCAGCGCTTCAGCAACCCCGCCGCAGCGGCTGATCTGTCTATGGCACAGGCCCGGCCCAAAATCAGTCGGGACTCGACTTGCTCCACCTCGACCCCGGCGGCCCCGGCATCCGCCAGAAGGGACTCCCCCCTCCCGGACTCCGCGTCTAGGGCGACAAAAACCTTGCGCAGCAACCCCTTGGCGAGGGCCCGCCGCACTTCCTTCTCCCCGACAACCCGCTCCGCCGCCGCAAGTTCGCTTAAAGGCACAAGGATACCTCCTGTGTTCGAGACACGCGCGATATCATAACAAAACGAAAAGGCAGATGTCAAGGAAAAACCCCAATTCCCATGCCCCTCACTTCGCCGGGCCGGGCAGGCTTCCCGCAAGCTGCCCGCAGGCCGCCATGATGTCCGCCCCGCGTTCCCGCCGCACCTCGAACTCGATCTTCAGCTCGGACAGGGCCGCGCAGAACGCCTTGATCCTCGGCTCGGGGGATCGATGCAGCTCCGGCTTCATCGGGATGGGGTTGAACGGAATCAGGTTGACGTAGGGCTCCAGGCCGTCGAGCAGCGCCGCCATCTCATAGGCGAGCTGCGGGTCGTCGTTGACCCCGTCGATCAGGGCATACTCTATCGTCACCCTCTCCCCCATCCTCTTTCTGTAAAGATGAAGGGCCTCGACCAGTTTCGACAGGGGGCAGCTCCGGTTGATCGGCATCAGGCGCGAGCGCAGCGCGTCGTTCGGAGCGTGCAGGGACACGGAGAGCCTTATGGGGATCTCGAAGTCCGCCAGGTCGACGATCCCCTGGACGACGCCCGAGGTCGATATCGTGATGTGCCGCGCCCCCAGCCCCCGCATCTTGGGATGGTTCAGCATGCGGATGCTCCCGAAGACGCTGTCGGCGTTCAGCAGGGGCTCGCCCATCCCCATGAAGACGATGTTGTTGATTCCCTGCTCGGCGCCGGCGTCCAGCCGACGCCGCTCCATCATGAGGAACTGCCCCAGGATCTCGCCCGGCGTCAGGTTCCGGGTAAAGCCCAGGGAGCCCGTGGCGCAGAACGCGCAGGCGAGCGGACAGCCCACCTGGCTCGAGATGCAGGCCGTCGTGTGGCCTCCATGATTCAGTAGGACGGACTCCACCCGCTCTCCGTCCGTCATCTGCCACAGGTACTTCCGGGTCCCGTCCCGGGACGCCTGCTCCCGGATCAGTACGGGCAGAGGCATGAGAAGGGAACCGCTCAAACGCTCCCGCAGGGACTTCGAAAGGTTGCTCATCTCATGATAGTTGAAGACCTTCCGGCCATAGATCCAGCCGCAGATCTGATCGGCGCGGAACCCCGGCTCCCCCCATTCCGCCATCCGTCCCCGCCATTCCTCGTAGGAGAGGGAGAGGGCGTCGTCGCCCCCCATCCCCTCCCTGCCGCTTTCGTGCTCCCTCATTTTGCTCCTATCCCCCCAATACAGGGAAGCGCTGATTAAAACGAAAATACATATTTTTTATTCAGGAATAAATATGCAAAACATCATATGGGAAAAACTTCCAGCGCTTCCCTCAATTTTTAACATGGGGGCTTCGCCCCCACCCCCCCACGCCGCTATCCTGATGGCGGCGGCCCCGGCAAGCTTCTTCTTCAAAACAGGCAAGCTGGGGTACCACGGGAGGGCTTCATGAATGAAATCAGCGTGTCCTTAAATGTAACCTATATTATAATGAAATAGTTTCCGCAATCACGACAAAAAACGCCAGATCCGGCACCGGGAGGTCGCAATGCCCCAATTCTTCTCAGGGAAAAACGTCGACGAAAAAAAGGTATTCCCCCTCCGGGGAAGCGGATTGAATCAGCTGCTCGCGGGACTCTGCATCCTGACGGCCGCTCTGGCCTCGTTTTACTACAGGGACATCCTCTCGGCCGGTTTCTTCCGCTCCGCGGGGCAGTGGGACGAAACGGCCTTTCTCATGGTATCCATCGTCCGAATGCTGTTCCACGTAGCTCAGAACCTGCTGCTCTTCGCGGGCTGGAACCTCATCGGCTGGGGGGCGGCCCAACGCTTCCCCCGAAACGAGGACCTGCTCGCCATCATACTCCCCGCTCTCGGACTCGCGGCCAGCTTCTACCTCCTGCCGCTGCTGTCCCCCCGGCTCTGTCCGCCGCTCCCGATCAACGCCGCCATCGTGTTTCTCCTGATGGTCCTGTTCCAGCTTCTGACGCTCCGGGTCGAGGACAGTCTGGATCGACTCGCGGCGCTGCTGCTCTGGACCCTCTCCTTTCAGAGCCTGGAACTGTTCTCCGGCTTCCCGGACTCCCTCTCCGCGCAGAATACGGCGACCCTGGGCCTGGCGGGGACCGCTTTGTTCTTCAGCTTCCTGGCCGGGGCCGTATCCTCCACCTGGCTCATCGCCCGCTACGCCGTCCGGGTCAACCTGCTGCGCCAGACCTGGGCGAAGTCGGATTTCAAGAGCACCCCGGAGGACGAAGGACTCAGGACGATCTCCATGGTCGACGTCAACCACCTGGCCCACGACCTCAAGAACCCGATCGCGGCCATCAAGGGAACCGCGCTGCTGCTTCAGAAAGGGGATTCCGCGGAGAAGGGCACCCTCATCCTCAGAGCCTCGGAATTCATGGAGAACATGGTCCGCGAGCTCCTCTCGGAGGACGAGAAGCACGCGCTCAAGGTCTCCGAGCTCTGCGACACGATCGATCGTCAAATCCGTCCTTTCCCATGGGGGAAGGACGTCGCCCTGACGCTCGATCCGGAGGCCGAAGAGGTCTCGATCCCGGCCAACAGGATGCGCCTCCTCCGCGCCGTGTTCAACGTGCTGGACAACGCATGGAGGGCCAACGAGACCGTGGGAAGCCGTGGGGTCGAGCTGTGCATACGCCGCAACGCGGGGCGCCTGGAGATCGAGGTCCTCGACAACGGCCCCGGATACGATGCGGAGCGGACGCACGCGCACAGATCCGGGTGGGGCTCGACGGGGCTGGGCCTCGCCTTCACCCGCCGCATGGTCACCCTGCACGGCGGCTCTCTTCTGATCGCCGACAGAACCGATCAGGAGCGCGGGGCCCGGGTGCTCATCTCCCTCCCGATCCCATCCGTTCCCCCGGCTCCACCGGACGCCCCCTGACGCGGACGCGCAGCCAAAGGATATAGAGGAGGACGAGGAGGAGCGCCGCCCCCGCGCAGGCCAGGGGCAGGACGTGCAGGTAGCGGACGAGCCGCTCCTGATGCTCGCCCAGCAGATAGCCGGCGAGCGTCAGGACCACCACCCACAGCCCGGCCCCAAGGGCCGTGAAGACGGTGAACAGCGTCAGGTTCATCCTCGTCACCCCCGCGGGCAGCGAGATGTACTGACGGATGACCGGCAGCAGGCGCCCCACGAGGGTGCTCACGTGCCCGTGCCGGGCGAAGAAGACCTCCGCCTTCTCCATGGACTCCGCGGACACGAAAAAGTACTTCCCATACCTCAGGAGGAAGGGCCGTCCGAACCGAACCGCCACCCAATAATTGAAGAGGGCCCCCAGGATGCTCCCGGCGATGCCCGAGGCGATCGCCGCGAGGAGGGACATCTCGCCCTTCCACGCCAGATAGCCCGCCGGCGGCAGGACCACCTCGCTAGGGAAGGGGAAGAAGGACGACTCCAGGAACATCAGGGCGACGACCCCCGGATACCCCATGCGCCCGACCGTCTCCACCAGCCATGCCGTTACCCCTCGCAGGAGCTCGACCATCGGCCCGGCAAAACAAAGGGCCAGGCCCGCACAGAGCAGCAGGACCAGGACGGCCGCCAGGGTCACCCATCCGCGCCGGCTCAAGCCCAGGCCTCCTCGAGCAGCAGCCCGGACGCCACCAGAGCCGTCCCGCCCTTGAGCCAGGCATGGACGGAACCGTTCCCCGAGGCGAAATCCAGGCGAACCGTATTGACGCCCCCGGGGTTGGTCACGCGTATGGGAGTCCATATTCCCCAGACCTCGGCCGCAGCAATGGCGACGGCGACGCACCCCGTCCCGCAGGAGTCCGTCAGGTCCTCGACGCCCCGTTCGTAGGTGACCGCACTCATCTCATCCGAAGCCGTGCGGCGGGCAAAGTTGACGTTGGCCCCCTCGGGGAAGAGCTCCGTATTCCAGCGCACCTCCCGCCCCATCTCCCGCATGGCGTCCCGCGAGTAGTCCTCGTCCGTGAGCAGGACGCAGTGGGGCACGCCGACGGTGAGGAAGACGAACGGGAACGTGACGCCCCCGGCACGGAGGCTCCACCCGAAGGTCCCCCTGGCGAGGTCGATGTTCCCCATGTCCAGCTCGACGAACGGCGGCTCGACCGTGGCCTCGACCATCCCCGCTCCCGTGGCGAAACGCATCGGGGAGGCGGCTATTCCCCGCTCGTACGCGTAGCGTGCGAGGGCCCGGGCCCCGTTCCCGCACATTGCGGCCTCGCTGCCGTCCGCGTTGAAGATCCGCATCCGAAAATCGACGCCCTCGGCCTCCCCGGCACGCTCGACGGCCATCAGGCCGTCGGCGCCCACGGAGGCGCGCCTGCGGCAGAGCGCCATGGCGGCGGAGCTCAGGTCCGAATCGGAAAGGCGTCCCTCCCGGTTATCCAGGACGATAAAGTCGTTCCCATTTCCATGTACCTTGAAAAAATCCACCAGACTCCACTCCTCCGGACGAAACAAGCATCTTTATCAACATCAACAAGCACCTTTATCTATGATACGATAGCAGGGGATGCCGTGTTGTTTTCGTATTTGAAATCGTTATTTTACCCGACCCCCGAACGGGGGGCCAGAGGAGGAAGACGGAGATGGCCCTGAAATTGAAGATCATCATGGAGTTCGGCGGCTACCGCTGCGGCTGAGGCGGCGGAAGGGGGAGCTACACCCCGGAAGAGAAGGCTTCTTTTCCTCAACAGCAAAAGACCCATCAGGCGGTCGGCCGGCTGCTGCGCGCGCTGCGCGGCCTTTATGGGGAGCGCCTCGACATCTGCGTCATGGACCCCCGCAATCCCCTAGCCCTTTTCGACATCTTCCGATACCGCGTCCGGCCGTCGCGCCCGACGTGGATTCTGGGACGCGACAAGCTCTGCGACGGCATCCCCTCCCTCGACACCCTGCAGGAGGCGATCGGAGCCCGATTGAACTGACGCTAGCGTGCCATGCGGATCCGTGTATAGCGCACGGAGAAACTTTGAGGTACAATGCTAGCGCTCAAAATTCAGGGAGACAGGCAGCGGCAGGAGGACACCCGCACTCAAGGCGATTTTGTCCCTTGCTGAGATTGAGGAAACAACCGCGGGCGGAGCCCGGCATTCGGCCCGCAGCCAGGAGGCAAGGGAAACATCATGCAGTCCGAAAAAATACGCAATCTCGCAATCGTGGCGCACATCGACCACGGCAAGACGACTCTCATCGACTCCATCTTCAGGGCGGCGCAGACCTTCAGCGAGCGCACCCAGATGGCCGAGCGGGTGATGGACTCCGGGGCGCTGGAGCGCGAGCGCGGGATCACCATCCGTTCCAAGCCCTGCACCGTGGAGTGGAAGGGCTACCTCATCAACATCATCGACACCCCGGGGCACGCCGACTTCTCCGGCGAGGTGGAGCGCATCCTCTCCACCGTGGACTCCGTGATCCTGATCGTCGACGCCAACGAGGGGCCCATGCCCCAGACGCGCTACGTGCTGAAGCATGCGCTGTCCATCGGCATGAGGCCACTGGTGTTCGTCAACAAGGTGGACCGCGACGGGGCGGACCCCGAGGGCGCCCTGAACCAGACCTTCGACCTCTTCTTCGAGCTGGGCGCGACGGACGAACAGGCGGACTTCCCCGTGCTCTACGGGTCCGGTCTCAACGGATGGGCCGTCAAGGACCTGAAGGAGACGAAGCGCGACAACATGGACGACCTCTTCCAGGCGATCATCGATCACGTCCCCGCCCCGAAGGTCTCGCTGGACAAGCCCTTCCTGATGCAGGTCAGCACCCTGGCCTGGAACGAGTACGTCGGGCGGATCGGCTGCGGCAAGATCCTGCAGGGGCGCATCCGCAAGGGGGACTCGTTCGTCCGCGTCTCCACGAAGTGGCGCTCCACGCAGCACGACGAGGGCAGCTGGGACATCACCGGGACGGAGAACGCGCGGGTCGCCCAGCTCTGGGTCACCCGCGGCCTGGAGCGCACCGAGGTGGACGAGGTCCAGGCGGGCGACATCGTCTGGCTGACCGGCCCGACGGAGATCGACATCGGCGACACCTTCGCCGCGGCGGAGCTGGCGGAGGCCCCTTTGAAGCCCCTGGCCATCGAGGAGCCGACCGTCTCCATGTTCTTCCTCGTGAACTCGGGCCCCTTCGCGGGGCGCGAGGGGCAGGCCGTGACGCTGCGCCAGCTCAAGGCGCGCCTGGAGCGGGAGATGCACGTCAACGTCTCGCTGCGCATGGAGGACCTGGGGCGCCCCGACGGGGTGAAGGTCTCGGGCCGCGGGGAGCTCCAGCTCGGCATCCTCATCGAGGAGATGCGGCGCGAGGGCATGGAGTTCTGCGTCTCCAAGCCCGAGGTCATCACGGAGACCCGGGACGGCGTGCTGATGGAGCCCTACGAACAGCTGATCATCGACGTGCCGGACGAGCATCAGGGCATCGTATTCGAGAAGCTGGCCAAGCGCAAGGGCAAGGTGAAGAACATCGAGAACCAGGCCCGGGGCCTGCTGCGCATCGAGTTCGAGATCCCGACGCGCGGCCTGATCGGCTATCGCGGCGAGTTCCTGACGGACACCCGCGGCCTGGGCATCATGTCCAACTGCTACATGGGCTACGGTCCCTGGGCGGGCGACCTGACCGCCCGCAGCCGGGGCTCGCTCGTCAGCCTGGACACGGGGGAGGCTACGGCCTACCAGCTGGAGAACCTTCAGGATCGGGGGACGCTCTTCATCTCGCCCCTCGACCCCGTCTATGCGGGGATGATCGTCGGGGAGAACAGCCGCCCGGGTGACATGCCCTGCAACCCCACGAAGAGGAAGCAGCAGACCAACCACCGCTCCGCCACCAAGGAGATGACGACCAAGCTGGACGTGCCGCGGCGCATGCCCCTGGAGAAGGCCATGGAGTGGATCGAGAACGACGAGCTGGTGGAGGTGACCCCCCAGTCCATCCGCCTGCGCAAGTCCATCCTCGACGAGCTGGAGCGCCGCAAGGCCGGACGCAAGTTCTGACGGGCAAGAATCGGGAAACGGCGAAGAAGCCGCGTATGCCCGAAGCCGCGGACGAACACGACGAAAGCCGCCTCCGGAGAAAGGTCCGGAGGCGGTTTTATCTTTTTCGATCATCGAGTGTCGGGGCGGTCCGAACAAAGCCGAAAACACGCCGAGCCCGCTTCAGGACGCGGCCGGAGAGCCCGCTCGTCTGCGTGTGCTCCGACGTTCCTCAGTCCCGGCTCAGGGGGACGGAAAACGAGACCGTGGTCCCCTTGCCGGGGGCGCTGCTGATGGAGAAGTTGCCGCCCTGCACCGTCACGCGCTCCTCCATGTTCTGCAATCCGTAGGACCCCCGCTCCCGGGCGGCCTGCTTCTCGCGCTCCACGTCGAACCCCTTTCCGTCGTCCATGACCAGGACCTTGAGCGTCTGTCTGGATTTTCCGATGGAGACGCGAATATGCTCCGCCCCGTTTCGGGCGGCGTTGACGACGGCCTGATGCAGGGTCTTGAAGATATTGCTTCGCTGGCTGACGGGGACGTCCTCCAGCTTCCCGGTCAGCTTATAGGTCACCTCGGATCCCCACATCTGGCGCACCTGTTCGGACAGACGCTTGACGGGCAGGTCGAAACCGCTCTCTATCCCCGTAGGGCTCAGCCCGAACAGGAGCGAACGCACCTCGTTGAGCCCGCTCCTCAGCTGCTCGACGGCCAGCTTCACCTCGCCCGAGGCCGCCGCCCCGTCCCCCCGGGCCAGCAGCTCCTGCGCCATCTCCAGGCTCAGCCCCGCGGCCGAGAAGGACTGGGTCGGCCCGTCGTGAAGCTCCCGGGCAAAGGAACGCGCCTCGCGCTCCGCAATCTGAAAGGCAACGGAAAGGGCCTTCTCGTTATGCATCGCCCCCTGCTCCGGCGAGAATTCCTCGGGCAGGCTGACCAGGTTCATCACCATGCGAAGACGGTTCCCCATGCTCTCGCTCCGGGTCACGAGGCGCTCGAGGCTGCGCTCCTCCCGCAGAAGGTCGTCCTTCTGCGCCGAGAGGATGCGGTAGCGCTCCTCCAGGGAGGCATGGAGCTTCATCGACTTGGACGCCCGTTCGTAAGCCTCCTTCTCCTGTTCGACGATTCCCTGCTGAGACCAGCGCAGCAGCTCCTCCCGAAGCTGTTCGTACTCCCTGAGGGTCCGGTCGATCTGAGCCGCCAGGTCTCTCAGGTCCTGCGTCAGCTCCCGGAAACGCTTTCGGGCCTGCTCCAGACGTTCGGACTCCTCGCTGCGGATCGAGTCGAGCTCGTGAAGGCTCTCCTGGATAAAATGAGCGATGCGATCCTCAAGGTCCCCTATTTTGTTCGCCATAAGACACACTCTCCGAGAGAACCCTACCGCCCCCCGCGCGAACGGCCCCGCGTTTCCCCAAGGGAGCCGCCGCATCGACGCGTACGACCGGAAGGCCCAGGCGGCAATCGTACTCCATCGAACGGAGGAACATCGGACAAAAAGATCAGGCCCCGCCCAGGCCGATGAGGACGTTCGCCCAGCGGCGCATCTCCGCCATCCCCGAGCCGCAGACCCGAAGCGTACGCCCCCCCAGGCGCTCCGCGCAGGGCAGGACGGCCGCCTGGTCGCACTGGGCGGTCGTGTGGAAGGTGATCCGCAGGTCGAAGGAGCCGTCCCCGATATCCATCCGCGGCGCCTCGTTCTTGCGCACGCGCTCGACGGCGCGCGCCGCAGCCTCGCGGAGGAGGGGAGCGCTGGCGCCCGGCGTAAGGCAATCCGCAGCGCAGCGGCCGTGGGCCGTCTTGACGCAGGCGGTCGTCACCCCATCCCCCAACAGCCCCACGGCCTCCCCGCAGGCGGCACGATCCCCCGTCACGAGCGCCACCGGCACCCCGCACCCGGCGCAGGCCGCGGCGTTCAAGCCGATCTCCCCGACCTCGACGCCGTTCAGCACAACGGAATAGACCCGCCTGCCGCTCACCGTATGGTCCAGGACGGCGCACTCCGTGCCCGCCATGGCATGATAGGCCACGAAGAATGCCGCATCGGCCCCCTCGTACCCCTCCAGCATCCCCATGACCTTGGGCCAGCCGCTCAGAAGGCGGGCCCTCGGGTTCAAGCCTCCGGCATCCAGGTTGATCATGCGGTCATGAGAGTCGTTGACGAGAATGTCATCGACCCCCGCATCGAGCAATCCGTCGACGACGGCGTTGACGTCATGGAGCTGCATCCGGCATCCAAAGGCATACTCCGGCCTCTCGCAGTCCGTCTGGTCGACGTTGACGACCCCCGTAGCCCCCTCCATATCCGCGCTGATGTACACCCTCATCCCCGCTCCACCCGTCCTTCGATTCAAGATGACGCGCCGCCTATTCTACACGAGAGACCGCCAAAGCGACAGTAAAAAACGACAGAAAAAATACATAGTTTAAAAACGTCAATCAATATGACCCGCGCTCCGGCCGCCCCGAAGACCATGACTTCCCGTCTCCGGCCGAAAGTTCTCAGGGCCACCGCTCCCTCCAGATCAGGGGATTCTCGTCCAGCACCGTCGCCGCCGTCCCGTCCGGCAGCAGGACGTCGCGGGTCACCCAAACGGTCTCGAGCTCCAGAAAGGGGAAGGGACCCGACGGCCACGCGGCCCGGATCAGAAAGCCTTTCGGACAGGAGGGAAGGGGCCGCCCCAGCGTGCCGGGGCCGGAGGGCGGCGGTTCGAGGTCGTAGACCTCGGCAATCGCTCCCTCCGGAGTTCGGTCCTCGAAGACCTTCCGGGAGTCGGGGTCGCCGGTGACGCGCTCCGGGAGCACCCGGGGCGGTCTTCCGGCGGCCAGCTGCATGCGGACCCAGCGACGGCAGACCTCGACCTGCGACGACAGGGCCACCCGTTCCTCCGAGCGCCCCATCGCCGCCGTCAAGGACTCCTGGGACCATGCGAGGCTCAGGAACATCCACGTCAGGAGCGAGCCCGCCATCAGGCAGAGGGCCACCACCCCCGCCAGGGCAAGGCCCTTGCGCCGCCTCATAAGTTTTCGGCCCTCCAGGATGCCCGGGAGACGTGCAGCTCGTGGCGCGAAAACGCCGCCCTCCATGGGGCCTCTACGGGCCACGACGGCGGCCTGGAGGCGGGCCCGAAGACGGCGGGCCCCCCCGAGGTCAGAACCCACAGGTCGAGGCATTTCAAAGACGGCCGCCACTCGAACCAGAGAGCCAGCACCCCGTCCTCCAGCGGCTGAAAGTAGGGCGGATACCACACGCTCCGCAGCTCCTGGAAGCGGAGCGTCCCGTTGATCACGCCAAAGCGCTCCCCGCGCATCAGGAACAGATCGTTCACGGGGGGAATATCGACGGGCCCCGGCACCCCGGCCGCCAGCTTCAGGGACACCTCCGTCCCCGAATGCCCCTCGAGGAAAAAAGGATACCCCGTCAAGGGCAGGGAAACCCAGCTTCTGAGGTCGCTGAAGCGTCCCACGGCCGACGCTGCGCTCCCCCAATCCCCCAGGCGGCCCGAAAGGACGGAGAACCTTGCCCCCTCCCCGGGGTCCAGGGAGACGGGGCCTCCCCCAGCGGTCCCCAACACGATGTCGGACGGAAC
>NZ_CAUUGJ010000014.1:0-31311 GCF_963544685.1 uncultured Fretibacterium sp.
TCGTCGGCAGCGTCAGATGTGTATAAGAGACAGGCCCGCGGCGGGAGGGCACCTGCCGCCCCAGATCGCGGACTGCCTGCTGGTGGGGGCCGCGGGGCTTCTGGAGCTGCGTCATTTCGCCGGCGGCGTTCTGGTCAACGGACTGCTGGAACACCTCAAGAACGAGGGGCAGGGAAGGTTCGTCTCCCTTGCCAACGCCGTCCTGCACGCCGTCGGAGAGCGGGGCTCGGAGAGGGTCGAGGCGCTGCGGCGCTCGGCCTCCCTCGAGGACCGTGCCCTCTGGGCGGGAGTGCCCGTCTGGTCTCTGCCGGCCTGGACCAAATCGTGGAAGCGGTCCGAGCTGAACGAGCTCTTCGACCTGATGCGCATCCCGCCGGCATCCTCCCTCCGCGTCTCCCCGGGGCGGGCGGATGCGCTGAAGGACCTGCTGCGGGAAGGGGGGCTGGAGCCCGAGCCCTCCGACCTCCCGGGAGCGCTTCGCCTTCAAGGCACCGTGCTTCCCACCTCTCTTCCCGGTTATGAACGGGGGTGGTGTACGGTCCAGACGGAGGGGTCGATCCTCGTGGCCTCCCTGGCTGAGCGTTTCTGGAGGGAGGGCCCGATTCTGGACATGTGCTCGGGACGGGGAGTCAAGGCCGGCCAGATCCTTCAGTCCCTGCCTGGAGCGCGTATGGAGTGCTGGGAGCTTTCTCGCGGACGGCACCTGAGCGCCGCCCGCGAGATGCGGCGTCTGGGCGTGGAGGCTCGTGCGGAGCTGCGCTGCGGCAACGCCCTGGAGTTCGAGCCGCGTGAGGCCCCCACCCTTGTTCTGCTGGACGCTCCCTGCTCGGGGAGCGGGACCTGGAGCCGGAAGCCGGAGTCCAAGTGGCAGCTCTCCTGGTCCCGTTTCGACCGCCTGATCTCCGTTCAGAAGGATTTGTTGGCGCGGGCTTTGGACCTGTGCGCGCCAAATGGTATTATAATTTATGTCACGTGCAGCCTTCTTCGTCAGGAAAACGAGAACGTCGTGGCGGAGGTCCTGTCGGGCCGGGCCGACGGCGTGGAGGTCCCCTCGCTGTGGGGTGCATCCGGCCCCTTCCGCAGGGGCCGTCCGTGGGGTGCGTACATCTGGCCCGCGTCGCCCTGGCTGGACGGCTTTTACTGTTCCATCATCATGAAGAGAGCGGAGGTCTGAGTGCCGATGGGCAAAGCAATCCGTTGGACCCTGTTGTTGGTCGTCCTGGTGATCTTTTCCTCTGGGGCCGTGGCTTTCTATACGGTGTTCTTCCGGCCGTCGAACACGATCGTCGTTCCGCCCCTCCGGGAGCGTTCCGTGGTCGATGCCGTGGCCGAGGCCGAGCGTCTGGGGTTTGCCGTAAAAATCGAGCAGGTGGCCTCCTCTCTGCCCTCGGGGCGCGTGTTGGCCCAGTCGCCCGAGCCGGGGGCCCGGGTGAACAAGAACCAGCTCGTCATTCTCCAGGTCAGTCAGGGTGGAGAGCAGCGCGCCGTCCCCGACCTTCGGGGGCAGGAGCTGACCCGTGCCCAGAGGGTGCTTCAGGAGCAGGGTTTTGCGGTCGGCGACGTGATCCGGATCAAGGACGGCTCCCAGCCGGGGGGTGTCGTCATCGCCCAGAGCCCCTCGGCGCCCGCCAACATTCCCGTGGAGCGGAAGGTCGACCTTCTGGTCAGCGAGGGAGGGGGTGGCCGCGATGGGAAGCTGACGATCCCGGACGTCGCACGCCGTTCGGAGCGGGAGGCGCGGGAGATGCTCACGGCCAGCGGGCTCAGGGTCCTGGCGGTGGACAAGATCTACAGCCCCTCCATGTCCGAGGGAATGGCCATCGAGACTCGCCCCTCCGCGGGGGCTCAGGCGCGGGCCGGGGACGGGGTGCGCCTGAAGATTGCGACCCTGCAGAAGCCTGCGGGCTATGTCGAGCCGGCGAACGTGCCCAAGCCCGAGACGGAGTCGGGGGGCCGGGGCGGCGTCGTGGTCGTGAAGGTCCCGGGGCACGGGGACATTTTTGTGGGCGAGGGGTCGGCCGAACAGACTCCGGTTACGGAGGCCAACCCCAACCTGACGGTCCTCGATCAGGAGGCCGGAAGGCCGGAGGGCGGGAAGCGCGTGATTCCCAATCCAGCCCTTCCCCCGAGGCCGGAGACGCGGCCCGACATCGAGCCCTCTCCTGCGGAACCCGTGCAGCCCCCGGCGCCGAAGCAGCCGTCGGCTCCTCTGACGCCGAAGGGTAAGGTCGCGAAGGTCCGCTATCAGGTGCCTCCTCTGGCGCAGCCTCTGGACCTGCGCATCGAGAAGGTGGACCCCTCGGGGAAGACGGTCGTCCTGGACCGCAAGGCGCGGAGCGGCGAGCTCGTCTCCCTGGAGGTCCCCTACGAGAAGGAGTGCGTCGTGACGTTCTACCTGGGCGGGGAGTTCGTCTGGCAGGACAAACATCAGTGAGGCCCGTCTCGGGCCGGCTCGATTGTCAGGAAGAGGACGGGGCTATGGAAGCGCAAACCTACTGGAAGGATACGGGGAGTCGGACGCGGCGAAGGGTGCTGTTCGCTCCCTCCCTGCTGGGGGCCGATCCTCTGTGCGTCGGCGCCGCCATCGACGGGCTGGGGGGGCGCTACGACTGGCTGCACCTGGATATCATGGACGGGCACTTCGTCCGCAACCTGTCGTTCGGGCCCGCGATGGCGCGGGCGCTGCGCCGGCGCTATCCGGATGCCTTCATCGACGCCCACCTGATGGTGGATCGCCTGGACGTGCTGCTGCCCCTGTTCGTCGATGCGGAGGTGTCGCTGATCACCGTTCATGCGGAGACGGAACCGCAGCTTCTCCATGCGGCGCTCTCCTCCATCCGGAGGTCCGGCCTCCGGGCCGGCGTTGCCATGGGTCCGGCCACCGGCGTGGAGCGGGTTCGTCCCGTCCTGGAGATCGCGGATCTGGTTTTGGTCATGTCCGTCACCCCCGGGTTCGGAGGGCAGAGCCTGATCGAGGCGACCCTGGAGCGTACGCGGGACCTCGTCCGGCTGAGGGCTGCGGAGGGACATCGCTACCTTATCCAGATGGACGGCGGGATCAACGAAGAAAATGTGGGACGGGTGGCTCTGGCCGGATGCGATGTCGTGGTGACCGGCAGCGCGGTCTTCCAAAGCCCCGATCCGGGAGCTTTCCTGGAGTCCATGAGAGTTAAAGTGAAGGAGGCTCTGGACGATGCCGATATCGGATCGTGACGAGGCATTGAGGGAGCTGGGGCGCCTGGTCGCGGAAAGACGCGAGGAAGCGCGCCTGCTGCTTGAGGACGTATACGAACGGACGCGCATCCGCATCGAGTTTCTGCGCGGAATCGAGAAGGGGGATTACGCGGGTTTTCCGGACCTCGTCTACACCAAGGGGTTCGTCCGGACCTACCTCCGCGTCATCAACGCGGAGGATCTTCAGGAGCCCTTCATGGGGTGGCTGAACCGGTCGATGCCCCGGGGCCCGGAGGCCCCGACCAACGTGCTCGGGAACGGGACGTCCCCCACGAGGGGCTTCAGGCCCGTCTCGCACTTCTGGCTCTTTCTCGTCCTGCTGACGGCCTTGATCGGAACGGGGGTCTACGTCTGGTATGTCTGGTCCAGCGGAGGGCTCTCCCTGGACGCCTTTCGGACGCTGCGGCCCGAGGACCCCGCGCTCTCGGCCCTCACCTCCGAGGACGCGTCGGGCGACACCGGGGTGGCCGGGGTCAGCCCCGCTTCGATGGAGATCATGGTCTCCGACCCGGAACGCCAACCCGAGTCGAAGCCGCTTCCGCCTCCTCCCAGCCTGGAGATCCGCGCGGTCTCCGACGTCTGGATGAAGGTGACGATCGGGGACAAGGTCCTGTTCTCCAAGACGCTGAAGAAGGGCTCCGTCGTGTCTTGGGACCTGCCTGTTCAAGCCAAGGTCTCCTACGGACGGCCCAACGCGGCCTCGGTCACCCTGAACGGCAAGGACCTCGGGGTCGCGAATCCCAAGGGCAAACGTTCGGAGACCTACTTCTACCTGCCGGACGGGAGCTACAGGAAGGTCAACTGAGGGCGCCGAATGGTGGGGCCGGGGACGGAGGATCGGGAGGGCCGTCCCCGGCTTTCGCCGTCTCTCGGGGGAACTGTCGGGAAGGTGGCTTTGCCGCATTGAACATTTTTTTTGTGAGCATGGGCTGTGCGAAGAACGGCGTGGACAGCGAGAACCTGATGGGACGCCTCGCGTTCGAGGGGCATACCGTGGTGGCGGACCCCGAGGATGCCCGCGTCGGCATCATCAATACCTGCGCTTTCATCCAGGATGCGGTGAAGGAGAATATCGACGCGATTCTGGACCTGGAGCTCCTCAAGGAGCGCGGGTTCCTGGAGCGGATCGTCGTGGTGGGCTGCATCGTGAACCGCTACGAGGCGGAGCTGCGCCGGGAGCTCGACAGCGTGGACCTGTTCGCGCGGGCGGAGGACTGGGATGCGGTCGTGAACTACCTCGCGGGGCTGGAGCACTCGGAGGCGTCGGCCTCCCGGACGGGCTGCGGACGCGTTCCGCTTCCGGGGACCCCGAGGTGGTCCCGCTACCTCAAGGTGGGGGAGGGCTGCGACACCTTCTGCTCCTATTGCTCCATCCCGCTCATCCGGGGCAGGCTGAGGAGCCTTCCCGTGGAGCGCCTGGTGGACGAGGCCCTCGCCCTCTGCTCGGAGGGGGCCCGGGAGCTCTGCCTCGTGGGGCAGGACCTCACGGTCTACGGCCGCGACCTCTACGGGGCCCCCGCCATAGAGCGTCTTCTGAGGAAACTGGACGCGGCCCTGCCCGACGGGACCTGGGTGCGGCTGCTCTACCTGCACCCCGACAGGCTGACGCCGGCCTTCGTGGACTTCCTGATGGAGAGCGGCAAGATTCTGCCCTATCTGGACGTTCCGGTCCAGCATATCGACGATACGATTCTGTCCAGGATGAACCGTGCCCCTGCGGGGGAGCATATCCGCAGGATGTTCCGTTACCTTCGGGAGAAGAATCCCCTGTTCGCCCTGCGCACGACCATCATGACGGGCTTTCCGGGTGAGACCGAGGTCCAGTTCCGAAGGGTCCTGGACTTTCTGGTGGAGGCGGAGATCGACAGGGTGGGGGCGTTCGTCTACTCGCCCGAGGAGGGGACCCGCGCGGCCTCGTTCCCGGATCTCGTCCCCCGCGAGGTGGGCGAGGAACGCTACGCCCGCCTGATGGAGCTCCAGTCGGAGCTCTCGCGGGAGCGCAGCGCGCTCTTCGTCGGGCGTGAGCTGGACGTCCTCGTCGAGGAGGTCGATGAGGAGTCGGGCGAGGCCTGGGGGCGTTCCTATCGGGATGCGCCCGAGGTGGACGGCATGGTCTGCGTCTCGGGCGCGGGGGATGCCGAGCTCGGAACCTTCGTCCGGGCGCGGATCACCGACTGCGAGGAGTACGACCTGTTCGGCGAGGCCGTCGGCAGGGGGAAGGGGGATGTCTGAGTTGAATCGCAGGGCGCTTCCGGTCCTCGCCGCGACGCTCGGGGGGCTGGGCTTCCTCACCAAGATGCCGGGGACCCTGGGGTCTGCGGCCGCCTGTATCTTTTACGTCCTTCTCCCGGTCCCCTGGTGGGGCATTCTCGCCCTGGGGGCCGTGGGCACTTGGGCGGCGGGAACCTGCGCGCGCGCCATGGGGGCGGAGGACCCGGGGGCGATCGTCGTGGATGAGGCGGTGGGGATGTGGGTATCGCTTTACGCGCTCCCTGTCTCCTTTTCGCTTCCGGCGTTCTTCCTGTTCCGCGTGGTCGACATCCTCAAGCCCTTCCCGGTCTCCACGGCGGAACGGCTGCCGGGCGGGGTCGGGATCATGGCCGACGATGTGGTCGGCGGCGTGATGGTGAACCTGTTTCTTCAATTTTTGAATGGATACCTCTGGGGGCGGGGTTGGCTGTGGAATCTGTTCGTGAGCTGAGATCGGCCGTCCTGGCCGCGGTGGGCGACGAGCTCCTGAGCGGGGTGCGCCGCGAGGGGAACTGCGCCGCCCTGGCCTGGCGTCTGCATGACGCCGGGTGGCGCGTCGAGCGTATCGAGGTCGTCCCCGACGATCCGGAATCGATCGTCGGGCTGCTTCGGCATTGGGTGGGGGGGACGGACCTGCTGGTCCTGTCGGGTGGGCTGGGTCCCACGCATGACGACCGGACGCGCGAGGCCCTGTCCGCCTATCTGGACAGCCCTCTGCGGCGGGAGGAGGCCCTTTACGACCGGATTGTGGGGCGATACGATGGGGAGCGCCGCGCCGTGCTGGAGTACGTCCGCTCCAGCCAGTCGCTGGTCCCGGCCTCGGCGCAGGGCCTTTACAATCCCGAGGGTTCCGCGCTCGGGATCGCCTTCGAGCGACGGGGGACGAGGGTTCTGAGCCTGCCCGGGGTCCCCTCGGAGTTCGCGGCGATGGTCCGGCAGGAGCTGCCGGAGCTCTTCGTTCCCTCTCACCGCTGGACCTCCGTCGTCCTGGCGGGCGTCTCGGAGCTGTGCGCGGTGGAGCGGGTTCCCGAGGTGATCGCCGACCCCGCGCTCCACGTGTCGGTGCTTCCCTCCTTCGCGTCGGTCGAGCTGGTCGTCCGGGGCGGGCCCGGCAGGGTTTTGGATGCGGAGCGGCTGATTCGGGACCGTTTCCCGGACGATGCGCTTCCCGCCGGATGTGCGGCGCTCCAGGAGGCCGTGCTTCACGAGGCCCGCAGCAGGGGAATGAAGCTTTCCTGCGCGGAGTCCTGCACGGGCGGACTCGTGCAGGGGGCCCTGACCTCGGTCCCCGGCAGCTCCGACGCTTTTCTTGGCGGCGTCGTCGCCTACAGCGACGAGGCCAAACGAAAGGTTCTGGGGGTGGACCCCGAGGTGTTGACGCGGCACGGCGCGGTCAGCGGGGAGTGCGCCCGGGCCATGGCCGAGGGGGTCCTTCGGCTGTATGGCGCGAGCCTCGCCGTCTCCGTCACGGGCATCGCGGGCCCCGGAGGGGGGAGTGAGGAGAAGCCGACGGGGACCGTGTGGTTTGCCGTGGCCTCCATGGAGGAGGGCGGGGTACGGAGCTCCGCGTTTCTGCGGAACCTGCGGGGAGACCGGGATGGCGTCCGGGAACGGGCCGTGGCCTGTGCTTTGTCGGCCCTGTGGCGTGCCGCAAAGGATACGAAGCCGGGCGGCCGGTAGCCGTTTCCGATTTTAACCTGCTGTACGGACTGGGGAAGGGATGTGAATCTGGCCTTGGCGAAGAAAAAAATGCCGCAGACGCGCGAGGAGATGCTGGAGCAGACCATCGAGGACATACGGGGAAAGTTCGGGCAGGGATCCATCATGCGCCTGGGCGACAATGCGCGGGCGAACGTGGAGGTAATTCCCTCGGGCATCCTGCCGCTGAACATTGCGCTTGGCGTCGGGGGCTATCCCAAGGGGCGCATCGTGGAGATATTCGGGCCGGAGGGCTCGGGAAAGACGACGGTCGCCCTCTATGCGATCGCGGAGGCCCAGAGGGCGGGCGGGGTCGCGGCCTTCATCGACGCGGAGCACGCGTTGGACCCGCGGCTGGCGGCCGCGCTTGGGGTGGACGTCGAGGCCCTGTACCTCTCCCAGCCCGACAGCGGCGAGCAGGCGCTCTACGTGCTGGACGCGCTGGTGCGGAGCGGTGCGGTGGACCTGGTGGTGGTGGACTCCGTCGCGGCCCTGACGCCCCAGGCGGAAATAGACGGCAAGATAGGCGAGAGCCAGCTGGGCCTTCAGGCGCGCCTGATGTCCTACGCGCTGCGGCGACTCACCTCCATCGTGTCCAAGACCAACTGCGTGGTGATCTTCATCAACCAGCTCCGGGCCCTGATCTCGACGGGATACGGGGCCGGCCCGACGGAGACGACGACGGGCGGCCGGGCGCTCAAGTTCTACTCCTCGGTCCGTCTGGAGGTGCGCCGCGGCAAGAAGATAGAGAAGGGCGAGGAGACCATCGGGCACGAGCTCTATCTGAAGGTGGTCAAGAACAAGCTGGCGCCCCCCTTCCGCTCCGCGCACACGAGCCTCATCTACGGCAAGGGTATCCCCATGGGGGTGGCGGTGGTCGACATGGCGGTGGACTACGAGGTCATCCGCAGGAAGGGCTCCTGGCTCTCCTACAAGGGGGAGACCCTGGGGCAGGGCAAGGAGGCGGTGGCCCAGTTCCTCGAGAAGAACCCCTCGGTGCAGGAGGAGATCATCCGGGAGATCATGGCGGAGGTCGCCAGGGGAATCGGTTTCCAGCCCCAGCCGAGCCTCGGCGAGGACCCGGACGCCCCGGATGCCGGGGCGGAGGGCGCGGTGCCGCCCGAGGTCGATATGCTGGACGGCCCCATGGAGATCGAGGAGGGGATCCTGGACCTCTCCGACGACGACAAGTAGCTTATCCGGCGATGAGAGGCGGAGGGCCGGCGTGGACGGCGGCCTCCCGCCTCTCCGCAGGGATCGGGCGGAGGAGGGCCGGGAGCTACAGGCGTTCCAGAACCCAGTCCCTCAGGACGACGGCCTGGTTGTGGGCGGTGTCCTTCGCCGCGTAGATCAGGCTGACCCTTCCCTCGCGCAGGCGTTCGCGGACCCAGCCCAGGAACTCCGCCCCCATGGGGTTCGCGTTCAGCTCGCCCCGATAATGCTCCGCAAACTCGGCGAATCTGTCCTCCTTGTGAGCGAACTCCTGCCTCAGCTGCGTCGATGGGGCGATCTCCTTCCACCATCGTTCCACCCTCAGAGCCTCTTTCGAGACGCCTCGGGGCCAAAGCCGATCGACGAGAACGCGGCAGCCGTCGGAGGAGCTGGCCTCCTCGTACGCTCTTTTGAGCACCAGGTCCGGGGCCATGGTCCTCAAAACTCCGTAAGCCGGGCGGTAATCGTCCGGGTTTTCCTGAAGCGTTTTTTCATGGTTCGATCTTCTCCCTTCGTCCGCGAGCGTCGTCGATAAGGCGCCCCTCCCCGGGACCGCTGCGGTTTTCAAATCATACCTGTTTTGGGCGGCAATTGCCATGTTGAACCTTGATATCCCGTAGATCGCGCCCGGAGAACGGGGGGCGAAGCGGAAAACACCCTTGACAAACGGCTTCCGCAGATAAGAAACTTGAAGGGGGAGGGCTGTGCCTGCAGGTCCTGGAGCTGCGTTCGGCGGGAGGCCCCTCCGGGCTGAGGACGCGCGGATTCCATCGGCGCTCCCCTTGAATCTTTCGTGTTGGAGGCATCGGACCTTGCTCTCAAAAAATTTCATCCTGCACTCGGACTGGCCCGCCTCGGGCGACCAGCCGGAGGCCATCGAGGCCCTGACCCGGGGACTCGGACAGGGGGACCGTTTCCAGACCCTGATGGGCGTCACGGGCAGCGGCAAGACCTTCACGATGGCCAATGTCGTCGCCGCGGTCAACCGTCCCACGCTGGTGCTGGCCCACAACAAGACGCTGGCGGCGCAGCTCTACAGCGAGTTCAAGATGTTCTTTCCGGAGAACGCCGTGCACTACTTCGTCAGCTATTACGACTACTATCAGCCGGAGGCCTACATCCCGTCCAGCGACACCTACATCGAAAAGGACGCCTCCGTCAACGACCGTATCGAGCGGCTGAGGCTGGCTGCCACCAAGGCGCTGATCGAGCGGCGCGACGTGCTGGTCGTCGCCAGCGTCTCCTGCATCTACGGATTGGGGAAGCGCGAGAATTACGAGAACGCCATCTTCTCCTTCGCCGAGGGCGACCGGTGGGAGCACCGCGCCTTTCTCCAGCACCTGATGGAGAACTATTACGAGCGCAACGATACGGTGCTGGAGGCCGGGAAGTTCCGCGTGCGGGGCGACACCATCGAGATCTTCCCCGCCTACGACGAGAACTGTATCCGCGTCACCTTCTTCGACGACGAGATCGAGCGGGTGGACCTGGTGAACCCCCTGACGGGCAAGCTGGTGGAGCGGATGCCGGAGGCGTCGATCTTCCCGGCGCAGCACTACGTCACGCAGACGGACGCCATCGAGCGCTCCAAGCCCCTGATCGAGGCGGAGCTGGCCCGGATGGAGGAGCGCTTCACGAACGAGGGGAAGTTCCTGGAGGCCCAGCGCATCCGCATGCGCACGCGCTACGACCTGGAGATGCTCACCGAGGTGGGGTACTGCTCGGGCATCGAGAACTACTCCGTCTACCTGGACGGGCGCAATATCGGCGACCCGCCCGGCACGCTGGTCGATTTCTTCCCCGAGGACTTCCTGATGATCGTGGACGAGTCCCACATCACGCTGCCTCAGGTTCGGGGCATGTTCAACGGCGACCGCGCCCGCAAGACCGTGCTGGTGGAAAACGGCTTCCGGCTGCCCTCCTGCCTGGACAACCGGCCCCTGGAGTGGCACGAGTTCGAGGGGCACCTGCACACGGCGGTCTTCGTCTCCGCCACGCCGGGCGACTATGAGCTGGAGCACTCCGCGCAGGTGGTGGAGCAGGTGATCCGCCCCACGGGCATCCCGGACCCGGAGGTGCTGGTCCTGCCCGCGAAGGACCAGATCGACGACCTGATCGAGCGGCTGCGGACGGTGTCGGAGAAGGGGGAGCGCGCGCTGGTCCTCACACTGACGAAGCGCTCGTCCGAGGACCTGGCGGACTATCTGCGGGAGCTGAAGTTCAAGGTGCGCTACATCCACTCGGAGCTGAACACCTTCGAGCGGGCGGAGCTGATCCGCGACCTGCGCAAGGGGGACGTCCAGGTCCTGGTGGGGATCAACCTGCTGCGCGAGGGCATGGACCTGCCGGAGGTGACGCTCGTCGCCATCCTGGACGCGGATCGGGAGGGGTATCTGCGCTCCTACCGATCGCTGATTCAGATCATGGGGCGCGCGGCCCGCAACGTGGACAGTACGGTCATCCTCTACGCGGACGCCGAGACGGAGAGCATCCGCAGGGCGGTGGACGAGACGGGACGCCGCCGCGAGAAGCAGATGGCGTTCAACGCGAAGCACGGAATCGTGCCGCGCAACATCGAGAAGGAGATCAAGAGCCTGCTGCCGCAGGAGCTGCTGGAGGCCTACTCGCTGGACGGCGCGGAACGCGGCGATCGGAGGGACGGCGATGCGGAGACCCCGAAGCTCACGGTCAAGGAGCTGGAGCGCGCGATGTGGGAGGCGGTAGAGCGGCTGGACTTCGAGCGTGCCGCGACGCTGCGCGACCTGATCGCGGAGTCCCGCGGGGAGACGCCGGAAGGGGCCGGCAGAAAGGGGACGCCGCACCCGCCCGCACGGGGGCGTCGGAGGCGGCGGTGAGCGCGGGACGGCGCCTTGAGAAAATTTGCGGCGCTGCGCGCCCGCGCTGTTACCGGTCCTCGCGGATCAGGTCCTCCAGAAAAGGCGGCAGCACGAAGGCCGCACGATGCACGGCGTTGGTGTAGTAGCGCGTACCCTGGACCTCCCGGATCGGCGTGGCCGGGTCGGGGGAGAGGGATGCGGCCCCGTAGGTCCACATCCCCGTGGGATAGGTGGGGACGGCCCCCCAGTACATCCGCACGACGGGGAAGACGGCGCGCATCTGGCCGATGGCCTGCTTCATCAGCGCCGTGTCGGAAAAGGGCGACTCCGTCAGTTCCACCATCAGCCCCTTGGGGGTCAGCACCCTTTTGATGTCCGCGTAGAAGGGGGACTGGAAGAGCCCGGCGGCGAACTCCACGGGGTCGGTGCTGTCCACGATGGCCACGTCGAAACGGTCGGACGTGGTGCGGATGTACTCCAGGGCGTCCATGCAGCGCACGTCGGCGCGCGGATCGTCCAGAGCGCACCCTATGGAGGGGAGCCAGCGTTTGGAGGTCTCCACAACCTTCTCGTCGATGTCGATCAGCGTGCAGACCTCGATGCAGGGGTGTTTCAGGACCTCGCGCAGGATGGCGCCGTCCCCTCCGCCCACGATCAGGACCCGCCTGGGGTCGGGATGTGAGCAGATGGGAACGTGCGCCATCATCTCCGAGTAGCAGAACTCGTCCCGTTCCGTGAGCTGGATGGCTCCGTCCAGCATCAGGGCCCTGCCGTATTCCGGGGTCTCCACGACCAAGATGTCCTGCCAGGGGGTCCGCTCCTGGTGCAGGATGTCCGAGACCTTCAGCGAGAGCCGAAGGTTCTCCGTCTGCTCCTCCGTCATCCAAAGGTTGTTCGAACGCTTGGCCCGCGTAACCGGTTTCTCGTCGCTCCCGCTCATGCCGATCCCCTCCGTCAATAAAAATCCGATGGCTCAAAAGATCCAAAACGGACCTGCGCCGTATATCCGCCTGATGCAAGGGTATCATGAAGCCGTGCCGTGCCGCAAGGTTTGGTATACTTATCCGAGGTCGTCGGGTTTGTTCGAAGCTCCGTGTCCCGTGCGGCGCGGGCGTCTTTTCGTTCTGGAGGTGCATGCCCATGTCCCGCCTGTTCTCGCCCTTTCAGCTGGGTTCGCTGACCCTGCGCAATCGCATCGTCGTGCCGCCGATGGACCAGTACTCCGCCGTGGAGGGGAGGGCGTCGGACTGGCACCGCATCCACTACGGCGCTCTCGCCGGATCCGGGGCGGGGCTTTTGATCCTGGAGGCCACGGCCGTCAATCCCCAGGGGCGCATCTCCCCCTTCGACCTGGGGCTTTGGTCCGACGACACGGAGGAGGCGCTCCACGCCCTGCTCGAGGTCCTTCGCGCCCATGGCTCCGCGGCGCTGGGCGTCCAGCTGGCCCATGCGGGAAGGAAGGGCTCGACCCTGCCGCCCTGGCAGGGCGGAAAGAGCGCGGCGGCCGGCGAGGGCGGATGGCCCGTCGTCGCCCCGTCGCCCCTGCCGTGGGATAAGGAGTCTCCTGTGCCCCTGGAACTCTCCGAGTCCGATATGGATCGGATTCGAGAGGACTTTGCCGCCGCAGCACGGCGGGCCGTCAGGCTGGGGTTCGACCTGATCGAGATCCACAGCGCGCACGGGTATCTGCTGCATCAGTTCCTTTCGCCCCTCAGCAATGTCAGGGAGGATCGGTGGGGCGGGTCTCCGGAGGCCCGCATGGCGTTTCCGCTCTCCGTATTCGAGGCCGTGAGGCGTGAGGTTCCGGACTCCGTCGTCCTGGGCATTCGCGTCTCGGCGACGGATTGGATTCCCGGCGGCTGGGACGTGGCGTCGTGTTCCGTTTATGCCCGCGAGCTGGAGGCTCGGGGGTGCCGGTACATTCACGTCTCCTCCGGCGGGCTTTCGCCCAAGCAGGACATCCCCCTTTACCCCGGCTACCAGCTTCCCCTGGCCGCGTCCATCCGCTCCGCCTGTTCCATGCCGGTGGTCGGCGTGGGGCTGATCACGGAGCCGGAGCTCGCGGAGCACGCCGTCGCCTCGGGGCAGGCCGACCTGGTGGCCGTGGGCCGTGGGATGATGTTCAACTCCCACTGGCCATGGCTGGCCGCGGCCAGGCTGGGTGCGAGCGTCGTCGCTCCCGATCAGTATCTGCGCGCAGTCCCGCACGGGATGTCGATTTTGGAGAGGACTCGATAGAGAAGGGGCTGGGGAACGGGCTCCCTTGTCCTCCCAACCCCTGCGGACATTCAGTCCTTTGCAGAGACGATTGGGTATGAACATGAAAAAGCGCGTGGAGCGTTGCTGCTGCTTCTGCGCGCTTTTTGGGCCTTCCAGGGCGTATTCTCCTTAACCCTGCCGGAACCCTGAGCTGCGATACGCCGTGCTTCGCTCGGGGCGTCGATTTCAGAACCTCTGTCCTCTCCCATTTCATTTTGAAGCTTCCAAGGTTGCTGCCAGGCCCCGTTAAGCGTATTTCCGTTATCAAGTAAAACTCACATGGATATTTAAGATAGATTCTGTCAAAAATAAAGAGGTGATAGGCATTTACGATCACCGTCCTGTCATAGAGAGAAATGGATTTGCGGTTTTTGAAAGGACAGTCCCTGCCCAAGACGATCCTTCGCCCTATCGTGGTATGGCCCGGCACCCCGAAGAGCTGGCCGCCTGCTTAACCCGCGGCTCGGACAGCCTCATCGTGATGGACCGCGGGGGAGCGGTTCGGCCGGACGACGGAGCTGGATCCGCTGCGGGCGGAGCAGACCCGTCCATCGTCGACGACTCGGGGAGGACCGCCCTGGAATACGCCCGGCGCAACCGGGGGCTGATGAACGATCCGGTGATCGGACGCCTGGGGTCGGCACGGGTCGGGATCTGACCTTCATCCCCATGGCCTGACGGCATAGCCGAAATATGGGCCGAAAAAGGGCCGCTCCCGTCCTTGGGGTGGGGGCGGCCCTTCGTGTCGAAGGGGGAGGGATTGGGGCTCAGGGCTTCAGCATGGCCTCCGAGAACCGGAGCCGCCGCCCCAGGCGGCGCAGCGCCTCCCGCGCTTCGGAGGGGAGGGCGGACTTCCGGTGTGCCTCCAGCACCTCGAAGAACAGGTTCTGTGCCCGGTAGAGGCTGAGGCGCCATTGGTGTTCGTCGACGAAGAGGGCGAGCATCGCGCAGATCCCGTCCGCCGCGGCGGTGTCCCCGGGGTCGCCGCAGAGCCGCTCCATCCGCCGGTTCAGCCATTGGGAGACGGCGAAGCCGATGCGGGGAACGTCGAGCGCCGTCCTCCACCGCGCCGCGAGCCGGAGCTGCCCGCGGATGTGCGCGACGTCGGGAACGTCGTGCTCCAGGGCGTGGACGATGTTCGATGTCAGGGCGACCTCGGCGGCCGAGGCGATGATCCGGGGCGGCCGCATCTCCAGGGTCGTCAGGTAGTCCAGGAGCGAGTCGTAGCTGCGGACGATGGAATGAACGCTCTCCTCGATCCGGGCGACGTCCTGCCGCAGCAGCTTGTCCAGGACCCCGCGCTGGGCGTCGGCCAAGATATGGCGCAGGGAGAACAGGCTGTGCCCGAAGCGCCCGACCAATCCCCTCTCGTCGGACCCGGCGAAGAGTTCGCGCAGGGCGTCCGCCTCCCCGGCCGTCACCTCCCGGACCTCCCGCTCGGGGGCGACCCCGCAGAGGATGGAGGTGCCGCCCCGATAGTTGGCGGCGAAGAGGAAGGTCTCCTCCTCCTCCGTGACCGCGGAGCGGACCCGGACCGTCCCGGCCGAGAAGGTGCAGGAGCCCGTGGCCCCCTGCGCCGGGGACTCTTCTGGGGGCGAGATTTTTTCCGAAATCGAGGCTTTTCCCGAACGCGAGGCTTTTTCCGGGATGGAGGCGGTCCCAGAGAAGCGCCAGCAGCCCTCGGAGAAGGCGGGCGCGAAGCCCGGGAAGAGCGACGTGATCCCGTAGTGCGCGGCCAGCTGGGCCTTCGTGATCCGGGCGGGCCGGACCAGCAGCTCGTAGACCCGTGCGCCGTTCCCGAGCTCGGGGATGTTGCTGGGGGCCCTCTCCAGCATCCTCAGGAACTCGGGGGCGCAGTCCCGCCCGGAGAGGTCCTTCGCCAGCTCGATGGCGCGGGCCGCGTAGCGGAGGATCTGCACCGTCTCGATGCGGGAGATGTCGTCGAAGAACCAGCCGCAGCTCGTGTACATCAGCAGGGCGGAGCGCTGCATCTCCATCAGGGAGAGGACCCTCGTGCGCTCCACGGGGCCGAGGGGCCGCGCGGCATGCTGCGCGAGCCAGCGCTCCACGTTCTCGGGCGAGCGGTCGGAGATGACGGCGATATAGGCGTCCCGGGCGCCCCAGGGGTCGGTGAGGAGCCCCCGGCCCTCGCGCTCGAAGATGTCGGCCAGCAAGTCCCTCAGCGCATCCAGGGCCTCCCTCAGGGGGCCGCGCCACCTCTGGTGGACCCCCGGCGTCCCTGTGTTGCAGCCGCAGTCCCCCCGCCAGCGCTCCACGCCGTGGGCGCAGCTCCACGAGGAGTTCTCGACGATCCGCACGGCGTGTTCCGGGGGAAAGAGCGCCAGGAACTCGCCGTAGACGGTGAGCTGGGCCTCCCGGGAGCGGTCCAGCGTCTCCAGGCAGTAGGCCAGGGCCATGTCCCCGTGGTCGTGATGGTGCCCGTAGGACTCCCCGTCCGTCGCGACGTGGGAGAGCACCGGAAGGTTCGAGTCCGCCGGGGCGTCGATCAGGCGATGGGCGAAGTTCTCCCCGTTGTTCAGAAGCCCGCCGAAGGCGATCTCCTGGGAGAGCCGGCCGTCGTAGAAGAACAGTGCGATGCTTCGGCCGGAGGGAAGGTCGCAGCGATAGGCGCAGCGGGTGTCCACTCGCTCCCCCCTCACGTCGCGCCAGACGCCCTCCCCGAGGGGACGGACCTCGGCGGCCTGCTTGGGGGCCAGGACGGTGAACCGGATGCCGTTCTCCGCCAGGACCTCCAGGGTCTCCGTGTCCACGGCGGTCTCGGCCAGCCACATCCCCTCGGGAGCGCGCCCGAAGCGCCTTTTGAAGTCCTCGATTCCCCAGACGACCTGGGTCCTCTTGTCGCGGCGGTTGGCCAGGGGCATGATGATGTGGTTGTAGACCTGCGCCATCGCGGGACCGTGCCCGGAGAAGCGCTTCCGACCCAGGGCGTCCGCCTCCAGGATCGCGCGGTAGCAGCGGGGTTCCCGTTCCTCCATCCAGGAGAGGAGGGTCGGCCCCACGTTGAAGCTGATCCGCGAGTAGTTGTTGCAGATTTTGGCGATGTTCCCATCGGCATCGAGGATTCGGGACGCGGCGTTTCGGCTGTAGCACTCGGCTGCGATCCGGGCGTTCCAGTCGTGCCAGGGAGCGGCCGACTCCTGCAGTTCGACGGCCTCGAGCCAGGGATTCTCCCTCGGCGGCTGGTAGAAGTGTCCGTGGATACAGACGTAGCGGGACATGCGAAAAAACTCCCTTCACATTGCGGTAAGAGGCAGAAGGATACGGGATTCCCCCGGCTTTCCTTTTTTGATGTTCGTCCGGGCCTTAGTCCGGGGTCTTGGCGTGAAAGACGACGATCGAGAGCGGGGGCAGGGTCAGGAGCAGCGATTGGGGGTATCCGTGGCAGGGAACGGGCTCGGCCTCCATTCCCCCCGCGTTGCCCATGCCGCTTCCTCCGTAGACGGAGGCGTCGCTGTTCAGGATCTCCCGCCAATGGCCGGGGCAGGGGACCCCGACCCGATAGGGCTCCCTGGGGACCGGGGTGAAGTTGCAGACGCAGAGGACAAACTCCTCCTCGCATCTTCCCCTGCGCAGCCAGGCTATGACGCTCTGCCGCCAGTCGGTGCAGTCGACCCATTGGAAGCCCTCCTGCGAGAAATCCAGCTCGTGCAGGGGAGAGCAGGTCCTGTGGACGGCGTTGAGGTCCCGAACCCACTGCTGGAGGCCGCGGAAGTCCGGCTTCTCCAGCAGCTGCCACTCCAGCGCGGTGTTGTGGTTCCACTCGAGTCCCTGGCCGAACTCCCCCCCCATGAAGAGCAGTTTTTTCCCGGGGTGCGTCCACATGTAGCCCAGCAGGAGGCGCAGGTTGGCCCGCTTCTGCCACCAGTCGCCCGGCATCTTGTTGATGAGGGACCCCTTGCCGTGGACCACCTCGTCGTGCGAGAGCGGCAGCATGAAGTTCTCGGAGAAGGCGTACCAGATGCTGAAGGTCAGCTGGTTCTGGTGGTAGCTGCGGAAGACGCTGTCCAAGCTCATGTAGGCCAGGGTGTCGTGCATCCAGCCCATGTTCCACTTCATGCCGAAACCCAGCCCGCCCAGGAACACGGGGCGGGTGACCATGGGCCAGTCCGTGGACTCCTCGGCGATCGTCTGCACGTCGGGGAAGCGGCCGTAGACCTCGCGGTTCAGGTCCCGCAGAAAGGCGATGGCCTCGAGGTTCTCCCTCCCCCCGTGGACGTTGGGCTGCCATTGCCCCTCCTTCCGGGAATAGTCGAGGTACAGCATGGAGGCGACGGCGTCGATGCGGAGGCCGTCGGCGTGGTAGCGGTCAAGCCAGAAGGCCGCGCTCGAGATGAGGAAGCTCCGCACCTCGTTTCGTCCGTAGTTGAAGATGTAGCTGCCCCAATCGGGATGGTAGCCCTTCTGCGGGTCCTCGTGCTCGTAGAGGGCGGTGCCGTCGTAGCGGGCCAGGCCGAAGTCGTCGGTCGGGAAGTGGCTCGGCACCCAATCCAGGACCACGGCGATCCCGCTCTGGTGCAGGGCGTCGATCAGGGCCATGAGGTCCTCGGGGGTTCCGTAGCGGCTGGAGGGGGCGAAGTACCCCAGGGTCTGGTACCCCCAGGAGCCGTAGAAGGGGTGCTCCATCACGGGCAGCAGCTCGACGGCGGTGAAGCCCATGTCCGCGCAGTAGCGCGGGAGCTCCGCGGCCAGCTCCCGATAGGAGAGCGACAGGCCGTCGTCCCAATGGTGCTTCCAGGAGCCCAGGTGTACCTCGTAGACGCTCCAGGGCGCGGAGAGGGAGGTCGCGGAGGCGCGGCCCTCCATCCAGGCGGCGTCCTGCCACTCGTACTCGGGCCAGTGGACGACCGAGGCGGTCCGGGGCGGAACCTCGAAGGCGCGGGAGAAGGGGTCCATCTTGTCCTTGTGCTCGCCCCGGCTGTTCAGGATGTGGAACTTGTAGAGCGTCCACCTCTCGAGCCCCGGGACGAAGCCCTCCCAGATCCCGCTGTCGTCCCAGCGGGCGGCCAGGGGGTGTGCCTCGGGGTCCCATCCGTTGAAGTCCCCGACGACGCTCACCGTTCGCGCGTTGGGGGCCCAGACGGAGAAGGCGATCCCCTCCGTCCCGTCCTCGGCGGTGTGCTTCTGCGCCCCCATCTTGTCGTAAAGGGTATAGTGCGTCCCCTGCTTGAACAGGAAAATGTCGTAGTCGGACAGGGTCGAAACGCCGTACTGCACCGCATGGGTCCTCTGCATGGCCGTTTCCTTTCCCCGGGGGCTCCGCGCCCCGGACACTTCAGATCAGGGCATAGTGCTCCAGCCTGCGCCGCACCTCGTCGCGCCCCAGATGCACGGCGACCTCGAAGATGCCGGGGCTGACCTTCATCCCCGTGAGGGCGAAGCGCAGCGTCATCGCGTAGTCCTTCATCTTCACCCCGTGGTCGGCGACCCAGCGTCGGGCGGCCTCCTCCAGGTTCTCCGGCGTCCAGTCGGGCAGGGAGAGAAGGACTCCGAAGAAGTCCCTGAGGCCGGGCCGAAGGTCGTCCGGGACGGCGTCCGCCGAGTAGCGGGCCTTCACGGGCTCGAAGGACACGAAGTAATCCGAGAACTCCGCCATCTCCCGGGCCGTCCGCCCCCGTCCCTCCATCAGGGTGAGGGCCCCGGCGAGCCAGGCGTCGTCGTGGTTCTCGACGGGCAGCCCCGCCTCCAGCCAGAAGGGCCGGACCATCGCGAGGCGGACCATGGGGTCGAGCCGCTTGAGGTGCTCCTGATTGATGAAGTTGAGCTTGTCGGGGTCGAACACCGCGGCCTTGCGGGTCACTCGCGACAGCTCGAAGAGCGAGGCAGCCTCGCCGCGCGTGAAGATCTCGCGGTCCTCCCCGGCCGACCAGCCCAGGAGCGCCAGGAAGTTGAACACGGAGTCCGGCATGTAGCCCATGTCCCGGAACTCGTAGACGCTCGTCGCCCCGTGGCGCTTGCTCAGCTTTTTCTTGTCCCTGCCCAGGATCATGGGCAGGTGGGCGAACTGCGGGACCTCCCAGCCCAGGGCGCGGTAGAGCAGGATCTGCTTGGGCGTGTTCGAGATGTGGTCCTCGCCGCGGATGACGTGGCTGATCGCCATGAGGTGGTCGTCGATCACGACGGCGTAGTTGTAGGTGGGCATCCCGTCGCTCTTGATGAGGACGATGTCCTTGAGGGCGTCCGAGTCCTTCTCCCTCAGGCCGTCGCTCGTGGTCTCGATGCGGCCGTAGACCACGTCGTCGAAGGAGAGGTCCTGACCGGGCAGGACCTTGAAGAGGATCGCCTCCCCGTCCCGGTAGGCCCTGCCCTCCGCGACGAGCCGCCCGGCGTGCTCGCGGTAAAGGTCGAGGCGCTCGGACTGCCGGTAGGGGCCGTAGTCCCCGCCCCGGTCGGGCCCCTCGTCCCAGTCCAGGCCCAGCCAATTCATGCCCGACATGATGGTCTCCTCGTAGGCCGCGGTCGACCGTGCCCGGTCGGTGTCCTCGATGCGCAGGATGAACCGCCCGCCGGTGTGCCGGGCCCAGAGCCAGTTGAAGAGGGCGGTGTGCCCGCCCCCGATGTGAAGCGCCCCCGTGGGGCTCGGGGCGAAGCGCACCCGTACTTCCTGTTTCTCTTTACGATTTTGTGCAGTCTCTGCCGAAGTCATGAACGTCTGTCCTCCACGCCGATGGTTTTGCGGCCGTACGTCCCGCGGTCCCCGAACGGCCCCGAGAAGGATGAAGGGTACAGAAAACTCGAGGAAGAACGGGGCCGGGGAGAAGAAGCCTCACGGAACGAATCATTATAGCGCAAAGGCGCCGAAGAGGCTCAGGTCCGCCCCTTTCGCGCCGGTTCCCTAGCCGTCCTCGGCCATCTCTCTCAGCCCCTCCTCCAGGGAGACGCGGGGCCGGTAGCCCAGGACCCTCTCCGCCCGCTCGACGGAGGCCAGGGAGTGCGGGATGTCCCCCGGCCGCGGCGGCTCGCGGCGCACGGGGACGTCGGCCCCCTGCGCGAAGACCGCACGGATTTTCTCGAGAAGCTCGCCAAGCGTCGTCCTTTCCCCGCAGGCGATGTTGAAGACGTGCCCCGGGGCCTCCGGACTCTCCGCCGCCGCGGCCAGCAGGTTGGCCAGGACGACGTTGCGGACGGAGCAGAAGTCGCGCGTCGCGGTCCCGTCGCCGAAGATCACCGCGTCCTTTCCGCTCCTCACGGCGTCGATCCATCGCGGGATCACGGCGGCGTAGGCGCCGTTGGGGTCCTGCCGGGGCCCGAAGACGTTGAAGTAGCGGAGCCCGACGGTCTCGAGGCCGTAGGCCCGCGTCCAGAGCTCCGCATAGAGCTCGTTGACCGCCTTCGTCAGGGCGTAGGGGGAGAGGCAGCGCCCCGGCATGTCCTCGGACTTGGGGAGCCGGGGGTCGTCGCCGTAGACCGCGCTGGACGAGGCGTAGACGACGCGCCGGACGCCCTGCGCGCGCGCTCCCTCCAGGACGTTGACGAAGCCCTCCGTGTTGACGGCGCTGAAGGCCAGAGGCCGTTCCATGGAGAGGGGAACGGAGGCGAGGGCCGCGTGGTGCAGGACGAAATCGACGCCCTCGCAGGCCGTGCGGCAGAGCTCCGGGTCGGCGATGGAGCCCTCGATGAAGCGGAACCGGGCCTCCGCACCCTCCCCCGCTCCGGAGAGGGCCAGGACGAGGTTGCGGCGGTACCCGGCGCTGAGGTCGTCCAGGCCGACGACCTCCTGCCCCGCCGAGAGCAGCGCCTCGGCGAGATGCGAGCCGATGAACCCCGCCGCCCCGGTCACGAGCCAGCGGCGGCGCTTCCCCAGTTTCGGCCCGAACGCCTCGAGCAGGGCCGAATAACGATAAACGTCCGAAACGGTCTTGGCATTTTTATCGCACATCTTGTCTCAATTCCCCTCTGTGCCGGTTTCGTACGGCGGCGGTGCGCCCAGGTCCAGCGCGGCGACGTGCCAGGTCCCGTCCCCGGCCATGGCCGAGTAGTACAGCCTTTCGGTCCCGTCCTCCATCGGCACGATGGAGGAGCGGTATATCCTTTTTTTCTCGAAGAAGTAGCCGGGCTCGAAGGGCTTCCCCTCGACGTTCCACGAGAGCCCGCCGTCCCCGCTCCACCCCCACAGGAGCTCCGCGTCGACCCCGCGGTCTCTGGCCGCGGTCAGCAGGAGCCGAAGGCGGCCGCCCTCCCCGGAGACGTCCAGGTGCCAGGGGGCCTTCAGGGGGAAGGGGGCCGCGATCTCCGTTCTGACGGGGGCGCTCCAGTGGAGCCCGTCGGGGCTCGTGCGCCGGACGATGAAGCGGTCCCCCGCCTCGCAGTCCACGGTCCAGAGCACGCGGGTCCCATCCAGGACCAGGGCGCTGGGGGACAGGAACTTGCGGTCCGACCCCGTCGGCAGGCGTTCGCTCAGCACCGCCTCCGGGGGGCTCCAGACGACGCCGTCCGGGGAGGTCGTCAGGAGGATGCGGTTCTCCGTCTCGCCGGTGTTGAGGACCGCGGTCCAGCGGTAGTAGAGATGGAGCAGTCCCTCGTGGAGCAGCAGCGAGGGATCGGAGTGGAACTCCCTGCGGATCTCCCTGCGGGACGGCTCGACGGGGACCCGGGCCAGGGGGTTCCGCAGACCCTCGGGAACCTGCCAGCGCAGGCCGTCCCGGGAGACGTAGAACTCGGGGTTCTCGAAGTAGTCGGTCCCCATGGGATAGGGGGTCGCCGCCATCAGCCAGGTCCAGTCGCCCTTCCCCCATCCTCCGGGCACGTGCAGCACGTCGGGATGGGCGGCCTCCCCGGACCCCTCGGAGGTGGGGAGGTTCAGGAGCGTCGGGAGGTGCCGGACGTCCCCGCGCAGCCTGAGGAAGGGGGAATGGAACACGCGCTTCGGATTGTTCTCCTCCAGGCGCCGCTCCAGCCCCGGGATGCGGACGTTCATCCTCCGAAGCCCCTTCTCCGCCTCGCGGAGAAGGGAGTACAGGAGCTGCTGGGGCGTCTTTCTTGTCCAGGTGAGGACGAGCAACAAGAGAAGAAAGAGAGAGGAGAGCATGGTCATCGGAAGCTCCCTTTTTCTCGAAATGATCGAGCGCTTTGGGACGCGGCGTCAATTCCCGCGTTTGAAGTCGGCATAAAAATCCCCTATATCGATGGAGACCCAGCAACTCTGGGCCAGCTCATAGCCGGAACCGCGAAAGCTGGCCTGAACACATTTCTTGTTGTGATCTTGCAGGAAACTTATTGCGGGGATAAAATCCCTGTCGGAGGATACCAACAGGGCAACGTCGTAGTTGTTCAGCCAAGCCTTTTTCAGCATCAGCGTCACAAGAGTGCTGTCCACTCCTTTTTCCTTGTATCCCAACATCGGCTTTCCGCATTGCGGGCACGATGGGACTTCATGATGCTCGGCCCCGGTACAGACAGGACCTTGTTCCATCTTCTGTCGAGGAAGGAAGGTGCTCGTCAATCCGTTGATCTTCTGAAGCGTCGTCCTGGACCAGTTCCACAGAGAGACTTCATGAGGGGAGTAGGAGCCGACGACCTCACAACCGGCATATTCCAACGCATCGGACAAGCCGTCCAACCGTCTGCCTCGAAGGTATTGTATGAAGGCGGAGGGGATCTTGAACCAGTCGATCAAAAAAGATTCGTCGAGTTTTTTCATGTTCAGGGTGAAATTCCAGAAATCGATGAATAACGCCACCCTGGACTTTACGGGTTCGGTTGACATCCTTGCCGTCCCTCCCATTTTAAGTTAAAAAAATTAGCCAGACCCGTTATCCCCATTATACATGGGCGGAATCTGGCTGGTTTTTAATTGATTTGATTATAGGTTTGGACCTGTTCCCTGTCAAGATGATAAAGCGCCTCCAGCTCCCCGAAGGCCGCGAGCGCCCGGTCCGGCGTGATGTCCGCCAGGCAGTCCTGGGGGCAGGCGTAGTTCCGGCAGCCCGCCAGGGGGCAGCTCACCCGGACCTCCCGGAACCACGGCATCCGGAAGTTCATCTCCCAGGCGTCCGTGACGCCGAAAAAGCCCAGGGTGGGAGTCCCCGTCAGGGCCGCGAGGTGCAGCGGGCCGGTGTCGTTCCCGACGGCGGCCGTGCAGGACCTGGCGACGGCCGCCATCAGGGGGAACGGCGTGCGTCCCACGAGGTTCAGGACGGAGGGGCTTCGCAGCGCCTCCTCGATCGCGCCCGCCGTCTCCGCCTCCCTGGGGCCGTGTCCGTTCAGGACGATGCCCCATCCCCCGGCGGCCAGGGGGCGCAGAAACTCGATCCAATGGGCGACAGGCCAGAACTTCTGCGGTTTGCTGGCCCCGATGATCGCGAGGAGACGCCTTGGGGGGAGCGGGGCCAGAAGTGAGCGCGCCCGCTCCAGGTCCTCCTCCGCGGCGAAGATCGCGGGCTCGGGGCGGCTGGTGAAATCCACTCCCAGCGCGTCCAGGTACTCCCAGTGGGTGGTGGTGTAGGCGAACTGCATGCCGCTGTTGTAGCCCAGCCGGATGGGGGCCTTGCTGAAGAGCGCCGTCAGGGCGGCGGCGCCTCCGCGGTGCAGGCTGATCAGCCACTGGTAGCGTCCGCGGATGCTCCGAAGGAGCCGGAAGAAATCCCAGGGGCTCTTCCTGACGTTCCAGAAAAGAAGATCGTCGATGTAGGGCTGTTTCCCCAGGATGTCTCCGTACTCGGATCGGGTCAGGAACGTCAGCCTGACGCCGGGGTAGGCCCTCTTGAAGGCGCAGGCCGAGGCCGCGCTCTGGAGCACGTCGCCGAACGCGCTGAAACGAATCCACAAAACCCTGTCCCCGTCCCGGGGACGAACGATGCTCATCGGTCGAGTACCTCTTTTCCTGTCGTCACGAATTCCGGGTCCGGCCCAGGAGGACGTCCTGCCAGGCGGACACGGAGCGTTCCACGGAGAACCGCTCCGCCGCGGTCTGGAGCGTCTTTCGGGGGAGCGGGGCCCGGAGCGTCCCGCGCATGGCCTCCGCCATCGCCGCCGCGTCGCCGACGGGGACCAGCCGCCCCCATCGCCCCCCCTCCAGAATCTCCCGCGGGCCGCTGGGGCAGTCCGTCGAGACGACGTTGGCGCCGCAGGCCAGTGCCTCCACGAGGACGTTGGCGAACCCCTCGCATCGCGAGGAGAGCACGAGCGCGGCGGCTCTCGCCATCCAAGCGTAGGGGTTCGGCTCGAAGCCCGCGAAGTGAACGTTCTCCGCTATGCCGAGTTCCGACGCCAGGCCCTCGAGACGCCCCCTGTCCGGACCGTCCCCCAGCAGGACGAGCCTTGCCTCCGTGCCCCGGGTAAGCATCCGGAAGGCCCGCAGCAGGTCGTCGTACCCCTTGAGCGGAATCAGGCGTCCGACCGCCAGAAGGACGGGCGCGCTCCCCGGACGCAGCCAGGGATGCCCGACGGGCTCGGCCGCCGCGGCCCTCAGGGAGGCGTCCACGATGGGATTGTACACGACCCGGATTTTCGACGGCGGGACGATGCCGAGTCGCACGAGGTCGTCCGCCGTGCCCCGGGATACGCAGACGCAGCACTCCGCCTGGCGGTAGAGGAACCGGGCGCGCATGCTGCGGCGCCAGCGGTGAAAGGGGGCGTCGTTCGCCATGCGCGCGCCGAAGGTGCTGTGCTCCGAGGCCACCAGGCGGAAGGGAAGGCGCCTCAGGATCCTGCTCCACGCCGCCAGGAGGTTCGTCATGTGGCCGAAGGAGACCACGGTCCCCGGCCCCTCGGTCCGGAGACAGGCGGCCAGCTTCGAGCCGGGGTGGAGCAGGGCGAGGGGCTGGCTGGTGCAGCCCAGCTCGTCCACTCGGACCCTCGGCGAGAGGAGCGGACGGAATGCGCCTCCTCGGCGCAGGACCGCGCAGACGACGTCCATCCCCCTCTCCGCCAGCCCGTTGGCCAAGTTGACGACGACGCGCTGGATGCCCCCGACCTCGAGGTCGGAGCAGAGAAGGACGATCTTCTGCGAGCCCGCCGCGCCCACTCGGGACCCCTCCATGTTCAGCCCTCCCTAGCCCCGGCCTCCCGGGCCGCGGAAAAATTTCTCAGGCAGCCTGCGTCGGCTCCCGTTCGTTCCTTTTATTGTACAGGATGAAGCCGCCCCCGTGCGGACCGGCTTCATCGGGCGCATCTGCCCCTCATGTCTCGGACCGGAGCGTGTCCTGGAATACCATGGGGCGTCCCGACCGCGGGACGCCCCATGGCCGTCTGCGTCATTTCCGCTTGGAGCGCGGGGATTTTCTGGTACAATGAGAGAAACCGCTTGGAAAAAGCATATTACGAAAAGATTTGCGGCGCACATTATTCGGTTGTCGTAGGTATAGGGAAAGGGAGGAGGAATGAATCGTGATGGAGAATATTCGGGACGGCGTCGTCCTGTCCGCTCAGAGCACCCGTATGGAGGTGGTCAACGCTTTCTTCCGCAAGGTGTATCACTGGATGACGGCGGGGCTGATCCTCACGGCGGTGATGGCGCACGTGACCGCATCCAGCGGAACCATGCTGCGGCTGGTCTTCGGTTCGCCTTATGTGCTGTTCGGCCTGATCGGGCTGGAGTTCCTTCTGGTGATCGCCATCTCTGCGGGGATCAACCGTCTGTCGGCGGGGACCGCCTCGGTGCTGTTCGTGATCTACAGTCTGCTGAACGGGATAAACCTTTCCGGCGTCCTGCTGATCTACTCGGGGCAGTCGGTGTTCAGCGCCTTCCTGACGACCGCGGGGATGTTCGGGCTCATGAGCGTCTACGGGCTCTATTCCAAGCGCGATCTCACCGCCTGGAGGAGCTTCCTGACGATGGGGCTGTTCGGCCTGGTCTTGGCCATTCTCATCAACCTCTTCATGAAATCGACGATGGTGGAGTTCGTCACCAGCATCTTCGGCGTCGTGATCTTCCTGGGGCTGACGGCCTGGGACACGCGGAAGCTGCTCCAGATCGGGGGCGAGCTCGACGGCGTGGAGGGCAACGAGGGCGCGCACAAGCTGGCCATCGTCGGCGCCCTGGATCTCTACCTGGACTTTATCAACATCTTTCTGTTTCTCCTGAGGCTTTTCGGCAGGCGCCGCTGATTTTCGGGATCGCCCCCGGCGTCTTTGGACTTGAACTGTCGGGGTGTTCCTTGCGAGGCGGACGTCTTTTGCGATACAATGACACATACCGTGCTGAGGGGCCCCTGTCGGAGGATACGGCGGGGGCCCCTTGGGTGTGCGGATAATTTGAAATCCAGATCATTCGCATGCTGCGTTTAGGCGGAAGGCTTGGGCTCAGCCTGGCTGCTTCGCAACCCTTCGGCTCGACGTACTCCTTTGTACGCCTGCCGGAGCACCTGATGAAGCCCCCGGCGAGGCTGCTAAACGATCGACGCAACTGATGAAGAAACTAAGTGAGCGACATAGCATGCCCCGCCTTTTGGGTGCTTGGGCACAACTCGCGTTGCTCGTTGATGAAGCCCCTGAACGACCCACTCAACTCGTTACACTCGTTGGTGGTATGTTGATCGCCTGCAAACGATCTGGATTCAAAGTAAGATGATATTTTTATGAGGATATTTTATCGATATTTTTGGAGGACAACCTGATCAATGGCTGAAAAAGCTGCAAGGCCGCGGCGCAGGAGCAGGGCTTCCGCCGCAGGCCGCGAGAAGAACGCATCCTTGAAGTTCATCCCCCTGGGCGGCCTGGGGGAGATCGGCAAGAACATGTACGCCGTCGAGTACGGCGACGACATCATCGTGGTCGACTGCGGCCTGATGTTTCCGGACCAGGAGCTGCCGGGGATCGACTACATCGTCCCCGACATCTCCTACCTGGAGGCGAATCGCGAGAAGGTGCTGGGGATCATCATCACCCATGGGCACGAGGACCATACGGGGGCTCTGCCCTTCGTGCTGCCGCGCCTCAACGTCCCGCTCTACGGGACGCGTCTGACGCTGGGGCTGATCGGGAATAAGCTCAAGGAGGATCAGCCCACCCTCAAGACGCGCATGAACGAGGTCAAGGCGGGCGACGTCATTCGGATCGGGCCGTTCAGCGTCCGCTTCATCGCGGTCAGCCACTCCATTCCTGATGCCGTGGCCCTCTCGATCGAGACGCCCCTGGGGCGGATCGTCCACACCGGGGACTTCAAGCTCGACTCCACCCCCATCGACGGGCGCGTGACGGATTACGGGGCGTTCGCGGAGGAGGGGGACAAGGGCGTCCTGCTCCTGGCGTCCGACTCCACCAACGCGGAGCGCAAGGGCTTCACCCCGTCGGAGCGCATCATCAGCGGGACCCTGGAGCAGCTGTACCGCAACTATCGGACCCGGCGCATCATCATCTCCTCGTTCGCCAGCAACGTGCACCGCATCCAGCAGGTCGTGGACGGAGCGATGCGCTTCAACCGCAAGATCGCCTTCCTGGGCCGCAGCATGGTGCGCAACGTGGAACTGGCCCGGGAGCTGGAGTATCTGAAGATCGACAAGAAGATGATGGTGCCGATCGAGGACATCGGCAAGGTGCCCGACAATCAGCTGGTGATCCTGACGACGGGCAGCCAGGGGGAACCCTTCTCCGGGCTCGTCATGATGAGCCGGGGCGAGCATCGGCAGGTCTCCCTGGGGGACCACGACGCCGTGTTCCTGCTGGCCTCCGTCATACCCGGCAACGAGAAGCTGGTAAACAACACGATCAACCGCCTATTCGCCCTGGGCTGCGAGGTCGTTTACGAACAGGACCGGCAGACCCACGTCTCGGGCCACGCCTCGTCCGAGGAGCTGAAGATCATCCTCAACCTGGTGCGTCCCCAGTACTTCGTCCCGATCCATGGGGAGTACCGCCACCTGGTGCGCCATTCCCAGCTCGCGCAGGAGGTGGGGATCCCGGGGCGCAACGTCTTTGTGATGGGGAACGGGGACGTCCTGAGTTTTTCGAATGGGGCGAAGCCCCGCCTGAAGGACCACGTTCAGTCCGGAGCCGTTCTGGTCGACGGAAACGCGGTCGGCGGGCTGAAGAGCACGGTGATGAAGGAGCGCCGGGACCTGGCGGAGGACGGCGTCCTCGTCATCGCCGCGGCGCTCGACTCGCGCGGCGGCCTGATGGCCCCCCTGGCCCTCGAGACCCAGGGCGTCTTCATCTCCGACGACCGCAAGCGGGTCTTCGATGAGATCCGTGCCGCTGCGGAGCGGGTGCTCAAGGAGTTTGCCGGGGCCCCGAACATCGACGCGGAGGCCGTGGCGCGGGGGATAAGGAGCCGGGTCCGGGACGTCCTGAGACGGCGCAGCTCCTCCTATGCCGTGGTGCTGCCGATCGTCTCCATCGCCGGGCGGGAGTCCTCGACCGACGAGACTTGGCTGGAGAAGGAGTTTTTCTAGGCTCAGGCCCCTCCCCCTTTTTAGGGGGCGCGAATTGCAGAGCCAAATTGAGATTCGGAGAGCTGGATGGTCATGCTGAATTTCCGTTGGGAGACTTTTATCCTTGGCGTCGTGCAGGGGCTGTGCGAGTTCCTTCCCGTCAGCAGCTCCGGGCACCTCGCCCTGCTTCAGAACCGCTTCGGGCTGGGGGGAGAGGGGCTGCTGGCCTTCGACCTCCTGCTGCACTGCGCGACGCTGCTCGCCGTCCTGATCTTTTTCCGGCGGGATCTTTGCGTCCTGGCTTCGGGGTGGTTCCGCGGCTGCGTCCGGCGGAGCGCCCGCGGTGAGGAGGGCTGGCGGTACGGGTGGGCGGTCCTCGCGGCCACCGCGGCGACGGGGGCCGCGGCCCTGCCGCTCAAGGGGGCCGTCGAGTCCGCGATGCAGTCTCAGATCGCCGTCGGGAGCGGCCTCCTGGTGACGGCGGGGCTGCTGTTCCTCGTCCCCCTTTTCCCGGAAGGGGAGAGGAGGCCGTATCTCGGAACAGCCCTCCTGGTGGGGCTGGCGCAGGGGCTGTCCGTCTTCCCCGGCGTCTCCCGCTCCGGTACCACGATAGCCGCGGGGCTCTTTCTGGGGCTGGCCGTCGCCGAGGCCTTTCGTTTTTCCTTCCTGATCTCGATCCCCGCCATCCTGGGCGCTTCCCTTTTGGAGGCCATGAAGCTCCGGAAAAGCGGGGGGCTGAGCTCCCTGCCCGAGGGCTGGGTCTGGGCGGCCCTCGCGGCCTTCGTCCTGGGCTGGCTGGCCCTGATCCTGCTGCGCCGGCTCGTGCTCTCCGGCCGGTGGGTCTATTTCGGGTTGTACTGTCTGATCCTGGGGATCTTCGTCATCGTCTCCAGCGTGGGGCTGGGGTTTTAGTCCATGGGGATCGGGAACGGACCTCTCTCCATCCTCCTGGCCTCGGGCAGTCCCAGACGCCGCGCGCTTTTGGCGGACCTCGGCTGGCGTTTCGAGTGGACGGCCCCCAGGGTGGACGAGTCCCCGCTGCCGGGCGAGGCCCCCGAGGCGCTCTGTGAGCGTCTGGCGCGTCTGAAGGCGGAGGCCCCCGAGGTGGGGGAGGGCGTGCTGGTCCTGGCCGCGGATACCATCGTGGTGGTGGATGGGCGGGTCCTGGGGAAGCCCGCGGACCTCGGCGAGAGCCGGAATATGCTGGCCCGCCTGCAGGGACGCCGGCACGAGGTGCTGACCGGGGTCGCGCTGCGGTGGAACGGGCGCACGGCCTCCGCCGTCGAGAGGACGGAGGTGTGCTTCCGTCCCCTGACCCCCGGAGAGGTCGCCGCGTATGCCGCCACCGGCGAGGGGATGGACAAGGCGGGCTCCTACGCCATCCAGGGCCGGGGCGCCCTTTTGGTGAGCGGCATCGATGGGGATTACTTCAACGTCGTCGGGCTCCCCCTCTGTCGTCTCGGAATGCTGCTGGAATCCGTGGGGCTGAGCCTGGAACGCCTGTGGTCCGGGCTCTGAGCGGAGGATCATTTTTGTTTTTGCGGAGGTGCTGGGGCTTGAGGTTATCCTGTCGTCTTTTTGCGGGGATGGTGGCCGCCGTGATCCTGGGGTGCGCCGGGTGGGGGCTTCTGCCGCGTTGGCGTCTGGAGCGCGGGGACAGGGACGTCGCGATCATCGCGGATTTCAGGGATATCGTTCCTCTGGCCCTCGGGGCCGGGGTGTCCGTCGACGGGGCGCTTGCCCTTCTGAAGGAAAAGGGGCTGCGCGGGCTTATGGTCAGCGAGCTGACGGGCGAGGACACGGCCAACGGGGTCGGTCCCGTCGCCGCAGCGGCGGTGCATGGCGGCGGAAACGGCGCGGCGCTGACGCGCCTTTCCGTCCAGGAGGGCTTCCCTCAGGCCGGCAGGGCCGGGGAGTGGCTGAGGCTCAAGGCGGTGGGGGAGGGCGCGGAGGGCGGCGATGTCCTTCTCCCCGTCCCGCTCATCATGCTGCGGACCGTGGGGATCCTTCCGGATATATCCGGGCTCGAGGCCGGAGTGCGGTCGGGGCTGCCCCTCTATTACAGGCCGGCGCCCTCCCTGGGGTGGCAGACGAAAGGGGCGGCCAGGCTGCTGGGCGAGGTCCTGGACGCCTATCCCATCGCCGCCGTCACCCCCTTGGGGGAGAGCGTCACGGGGTATCCCGACGTGGGGCCCATCGCCGCCGAGCCGAAGAAACGAGGGGTTCCCGTGGCCGCGGTCGAATTCTCGCGGCAGCTTGGGGCGGTGCAGCTGAACAACCTGAGCTTTCCCTCGCTCCTGACCCTGCACAGCGTCACGAACGAGGAGCTTGTCGCGCGCAGCATCGGCCGTCAGGCCCTGCTGGAGCGGCTGGTTCGGGCGGCCGCGGAGCGCTCCGTTCGGCTCCTGGTTTTGCGGTCGGCCCCCTTGGGGCATTCGGCCTCGACCCTGGACGCCTACGCCGGGGAGGTCGCCGCCCTGGCCGCGCAGCTGCGC
>NZ_CAUUGJ010000015.1:0-30770 GCF_963544685.1 uncultured Fretibacterium sp.
CACTCGACTAGTCGTCGGCAGCGTCAGATGTGTATAAGAGACAGGGGCCTACCTGAGCGCGGTGGACGTCGTCGACGGCATGATCCCCCTCAGGAGGCGACCGGAGGCGCTCCGCACGGCGGTCCGCTGGTCGAAGCTCCTGCTGCGCCACCTGATGGCGGAGCATCCGGCGGACGACCTCCTGGCCAACCTCTACTGGAACATGCGCCTTCTGGGGACCCCCCGGGTTCCGCCGGAGGCGGCGGAGTGGCGTTTTCTGTGGTGCTGGCTCATGGCGTGGGGGCTTGCTCCCGACCTGACGCGCTGCGCCCGGTGCGGTCGTCCCGCCGCCCCGCTGTTCTGGACGGGCGAGGGGCTGGCCTGTGCGGCCTGCGGGCCCGGGGTCGGCAGGCCCCGGTTCTCGGAGGAGGAACTGTCGCTTTTGAGGCGGGCTGCGGGGGCGGATGTGCCCGGGGTGGAACGGTACGGAGAACTTGGGGAGCTCGACGGCGCGCGGGGGCTTTTTACCCTGGCTTCCCGATGCGTCGGGGGGCTCCTCTCTCAGGATATACGGAATATTTGAGTTTTTTTAAGGAGAGATTGAGTTGAACTTTCAGGAGATCTACTTCAGGCTCGAGCGCTTCTGGGCGGAGCAGGGATGCGTGGTGCAGCAGCCCTACGACGTCGAGGTCGGGGCCGGAACGATGAACCCCGCCACGGCGCTCCGGGTGCTCGGCCCGGAGCCGTGGCGCGTGGCCTACGCGGAGCCCTCGCGCCGGCCCACCGACGGGCGGTACGGGCAGAACCCCAACCGCCTTCAGCATTATTATCAGTATCAGGTCATCATCAAGCCCGCGCCCTCCAACATCCTGGACCTCTATATCCAGAGCCTGGTGAGCCTCGGCATCGACCCCTCGGAGCACGACATCCGCTTTGTGGAGGACGACTGGGAGAACCCCTCGATCGGGGCCTGTGGGCTGGGCTGGGAGGTGTGGCTCGACGGCATGGAGATCACGCAGTTCACCTATTTTCAGCAGCTGGGCGGGATCGACATGGAGGCCGTTCCGGCGGAGCTGACCTATGGGACCGAGCGCATCGCCATGTACGTCCAGAAGGTGGAGAACGTCTACGACCTCGCCTGGTCGGACACGGCGACCTACGGAGACCTGGACCTCAAGGGGGAGATCGAGAACTCGCACTACAACTTCGAGATCGCCGACACCGCGATGCTCTTCCAGCTCTTCGCCATGTACGAGGCCGAGGCCGGGCGCATCCTGGACAAGGGGTTTGTCCTGCCCGCCTACGACTACGTCCTGAAGAGCTCGCACACCTTCAACCTGCTGGACGCGCGCGGGGCCGTCAGCGTGACGGAGCGGACCGGCTACATCGGCCGGATCCGCGCGCTGGCCAGCCGCTGTGCCGCGGCCTACCGGAAGCAGCGCGAGGAGATGGGCTTCCCGTTCATGGGGAAATTCGGCGCTCCGGCGCAGTACGCCAAGGCCGCTGCCGCTGCTGAAACCGTTTCCGAGCTCGTCGGGGGGGGGAATGCGTGATGGCTTTGAGGAACGTCATCCTGGAGATCGGAACGGAGGAGCTTCCCTCCCGCTTCCTTCCCGAGACCCTGAGGTCCCTGGAGCGGCTGGCGGTCTCCGCTCTGTCGGATAACCGGCTTGGCTTCAAGGACGTCAGGACCTACGCGACGCCGCGGCGCCTGGTCCTGCACATCCGGGAGCTGGACGAGACCCAGAGTTCGTCGGTGTCGCTGCTCAAGGGGCCGCCCCTCGCGTCGGCCTACGACTCGAAGGGGGAGCCCACCCGCGCCGCCCTGGGCTTCGCGAAGAGCAAGGGCGTGGAGGTCGATTCGCTGGGCGAGCTCGAGGTGGATGGGGTGAAGTACGTGGCTGCCGAGGTCCGCGAGGAGAGCCGGCACACCCTGGATGTTCTGCCCGGCCTCCTGCGCGGCCTCGTCGAGGGACTCTCGTTCCCCAAGAGCATGTATTGGGCCGACCCGGGCGTGCGTTTTGCCCGGCCCATCCGCTGGCTTCTCGCCCTTGCCGACGATGCGGTCGTCCCCTTCGAGTACGGCGACGTGAGGAGCGGCCGGACGACCAGCGGGCACCGCTTCATGGGGCAGAGGTCCATCGAGATCCGGAATGCGGACGAGTTTCTGGAGCGCCTCTACGACAACAGCGTGATTCTGGATCAGGACAAACGCCGCCAGAAGCTGGAGGCGTCCATATCGCTCCTGAAGCAGGACTTCGAGGGCAATCTCGAGGTGGAGATGGATCCCGAGCTGCTGGAGGAGAACCTGTTCCTGGTCGAGTTCCCGGCGCCCTTCATCGGGACGTTCGACGAGCGCTATCTGGAGATCCCCGAGGAGGTCCTGATCACCTCCATGAAGAAGAACCAGAAATACTTCGCGGTTCGGAACAGGGACAGGGTAAACGCGTTGGCGAACGTCTTCATCGGGGTCAGCAACAACAGGGCCACGGACATGAGGACGATCCGGGAGGGGAACGAGCGGGTCCTGAGGGCCCGTCTCGAGGACGCCGCCTTCTTCTGGGCGGAGGACCGGAGGAAGCCGCTGTCGACGAACGTGGAGCGTCTGAAGGACGTGACGTACCAGGAGAAGCTGGGCTCCGTGTACGACAAGGTGGAGCAGACCCGGAAGCTGGCGCTCCTGCTCTGCGAGCGGCTGGGCCGGGACTTCCTGGCCAAGCTGGTGGAGCGTGCGGCCTGGCTCTCCAAGGCCGACCTCGTCACGCGCATGGTCTACGAGTTCCCCGAGCTCCAGGGGGTGATGGGGCGCGAGTACGCACGCCATGACGGCGAGGACCCACGCGTGGCCCTGGCCCTCTACGAGCAGTACCTGCCGCGCTTCGCCTCGGACAGCCTGCCGACCGACGACGTGGGGGCGATCCTGGGTCTGGCCGAGCGCATCCATATCGTCGTGAGCTGTCACAAGGTGGGGCTCGAGCCGACGGGCTCGCAGGACCCCTATGGGCTGCGCCGTGCGGCCCGCTGCATCAACGAGATCCTGTGGGGCCGGAATCTGGACCTGGACCTCGAGGAGGCGGTTCGGGAGTCCGCCCTGCTGAACCAGGTGGAGCAGGATGTGCTGGAGCGTATCCTTGCCTTCATTGGGCAGCGGCTGCTGGTCCAGCTCAAGGAGAAGGGGTACGAGCACGAGCTCGCCGCGCTGGCCCTCTCGGTCATCGGCCGCCGGCCCTGCCAGGCCCTGCGCCTGATGGAGGCCCTGAACGAGGTGAAGGACGAGCCCTGGTTCTCGGACCTCATGACCTCCGCGGTGCGCGTCCGGAACATCCTCCAGAAGGCCCCGGAAGCCCCCGATGCCGTGGACCCCGCGCTGCTTGCCAAACCGGCGGAGCGGGCGCTCTATGAGGAGGTCGTGAGGCTGGAGCCCGGGGTTCGGGAGGTGCTGAACTCGAACGACTGGAAGGGGCTGACGGCGCGTCTGGCCGAGCTCTCTCCCGTGGTGTCGGCCTTCTTCGACGACGTCATGGTTATGGACCCCGACGAGAGGGTGCGGGCCAATCGACTGGCCCTGCTGAGGCGCTGCAATGCGCTCTTCGAGGAGGTCGGGGACCTGGGGGCCCTGAAGATACCGGCAAAGAAAGCGGATTGATGCGGATTGATAACGGCCGGGGGACGATGTCCCCCGGCTTTTACGATCGGCGCTTCCTTACGTGAGGTAAAAGAGGCGGTTATTGGCCGTTTTGCACTCCTTCGGACCGGGCTCCGCCGAGGGCGGTCAGGGTCCTCAGCTGTTCCAGGAGCCCGGAAGCGTTGTCGAGCGAGATGGATCCCACCTTCTCGCAGATGCGCTCCAGGTACTCCAGCTCCTTCAGCTTAAAGAGCGTGGCGTTCTCCTCCATGAGCTTTGCGGTGTTCAGCAGGCTGCGGGTGGAGGCCACCTCCTCGCGCCGGGTAATGATGCTGGCCTGGGCCTTTTTCTCCGCGACCAACACCGTGTTCATGATCTCCCGGACCTCGCCGGGCAGGATGATATCCCGGAGCCCCGCCGAGACGAACTCCACGGCCCCGTCGTTGGGCAGGGCCTTTAAGACCAGGGAGCCGAGATCGTGCCTGCGCTCCAGGAGCTCGTCGAACCTCAGGTGCCCCACCACCTCGCGCAGGGCGAGCTGAAGGGCTGCGTAGAGCTGGCGCTCCGGGTCCTCCTGTTCCCGATACAGACGCACGGGGTCCAGCACCCGGTACTTGCAGACGAAGTTGATGCGAAGGGATACCTTGTCCAGGGTAAGAATCTCCTGTCCTGCGACGTCCACCTGGCGGACGCGCAGGTCGCAGGATGTCCAGGCGATGTCGCGGCCGTTCTTCCAGAAGAAGTATCGCCCCGGCTCCAGCAGACGCTCAAAACGTCCGTCCACGTACAGCAGGGCGACTTCATGGGACTGAACCTCCAGCCGGGTGCACAGGGAGTCCGGGATGGCCTCCTGGACCGGTAGGGGCAGAACGGCGGCCTCGTCCTCCATGGCTACGAGCCTGAACTCGTGGCTTCGGAATACCTTCCAATAGGCGTGTTCCCCCGGCTCCAGCACGCCCGCAAAGCGTTCGTCCACGAAATGCAGGGCGACGTGCCCGTCCGGGACACGCACCATCTCCACCTCCCGCACGAAGTTCTCGTCCCGAAGGTAGACCTGCAGCGGGATGTCGGCGTTCAGGGGCTCGTCGTTCACGCCGAGCCGACGGACTTCATCCCCAAGAAAGCGAAACAGCCAGTGTTTGCCTGTCCCCAGCATCCTCACGAAGCGACCGTTTCGGAAGAGGACACGCACCATCTCCACCTCCCGCACGAAGTTCTCGTCCCGAAGGTAGACCTGCAGCGGGATGTCGGCGTTCAGGGGCTCGTCGTTCACGCCGAGCCGACGGACTTCATCCCCAAGAAAGCGAAACAGCCAGTGTTTGCCTGTCCCCAGCATCCTCACGAAGCGACCGTTTCGGAAGAGGAACGCACGCTCGTTTTCACCGACCGTGATCTTCATCGTTTTGTCTCCTTGAAATTCCTACAGGCACGTAGCTTTTGGTTTGATCGACGCTTCCTAAAAATGATGAGATACGGCGTCGCCTCCCTGTCCCCGTGGGGCTCCGTTCCGTCCGGAACGTGCCGGGCCGGAGCGGTCCCCATCGGGGAGGCCTGGGCCGCGGTAGGTCCCGGACGGGGTCTCGGATGCCTCGAGACGGCTTCAGAGGCGTTCGGCAGAAAACTTCGGCCGAACCGGCAAACTGCCGTATCTCATCGTTTCAACCTCCGAGTTCTTTTGATGCGCACTCAGCCATTGAGCTTCCCGGCCTCTCGGCCAGTGCGGGATTCGAACCCGCAACCTCGCTCCTGCGCTCTGCCTTTGAGCTACCCGACCCCTCGGTCGGAGCGGGATTCGAACCCGCAGCATCAGGATGCCTTTGCGCACGGTTCAGCGGAACGCCCAGAGGCAGGGCCCAAGGGCGCCGCCGGACTTGTCTGAGGTCCCCCGACGCGCCAGGTATAGTATAGCGGATTGGAGCAAAAAGTTCATTCGCCTTGGATTTATAATTTGCCTCTTCTCAAAATCGCAGGCAAAAAACACTAGGCAGGGCCGCCTTGAGTTGACGATCCTTTCGCTTCGACTGTCCTCCTGCTTCACTAAGGTCCGCCATTGCAATAGGAGCATGACTTGAGGGCTGGGTCACCTTTCATGTCGCCCCTGGGGCATTTCTTCATGTGCTTGACACTCAGTCCACCCGTGTCCATAATTCCATGATATAGATGATGATGTAAAAAACGATCCTGCATCCAATGATTTTTATCACCAGGAGAAACGGCAATTCGCCTTGGTATCCCTCGAAGGATACGGCAAGGTGATATACGAACCAAAACAGGCAGGGCAAAGCGAAGAAGAGTCCATCCACGCCCCGCGGGGAAAAGATGGCGTAGCGCTCCACAAACGAGCATGCAAGGTAGACGGCCGGGATCAGAATGAGTCCGAGCAGGAAGTATATTCCGCTGCCGCTTAAAAACGGCAACAAAAGAGAACCGCATAAAGCGCCAAGGAAACGGACTCTCCTGCGGCGTTTCTCCTCCCTCTCGCGGCGTTCCTCGAAGATGATCAGATCGGCCATCGAGGCAGTCTGCCTGCTTCCGCACGGTCTGCTGAGGATAGACTGTCGATGATCTGAAAGAAACGGTTCTTCCTCGGTTTTCCTCCCAGTGGTCCAAAACCTCATTGTCGACCTCCACCGAATCCGGACCGAGAATCGTATTGGCCCGTGCCTGTCCCCCAAATTGTACAAAGACAAAGTCCTGATTCGTCGCGGTTCGTTCTATCGCTCTATTATGCGTGAATGCTGCGAAGAGAGCATCGGTGAGACGGCCCAGGGCGGCGCATCATGGCCGCGTTCCAGTTTTTTGAAACAGGCGGCCGGTGGATGGAAGAAACCGCATCGATCGAATCGTATCGATCCCTCATAGTCCACAAACGCAAATCAAGGATTTGCGTTTGTGGACTTAAGCAGACTATAGCTTGCCTGTTTCGAGGAGAAAGTGTGCCGGGGCCGCTCAGTCTCAGGATAGAGGCGTGAGGGCATGTTCACTTTTTAGGGAAGCGCCGGAGATTTTGGCCTATAGGCGTTTGGGATATTTACCCTCGGCAAAATATACATTTTGTTTCGATCGGCGCTTCCCTGTACACAGCCGATGGATCACAGAGCCTTGTCAATTCGCCATCGGTTCCCATTTCTCCAGAAAAACCAGTTTGTTCCCTTTGGCCTGGAAGATAGAGGCGGGCTTGTTCATAGGATTGTGAGTATCCTTGTCGACCGTCCACTTGAAATGGGTTACCTGCAGATCCTTCGTGTTCTCGATGGCGTCCCGGACCGCGGAGCCCTCGACCGAGCCGGCAGCTGCAATGGCGTTTGCGACCATCAAGACGATGTCGTATCCGAACACTGCGTTCATGACCTCTGTCGCATCCCGTCCATACTCTTTTTTATAATCGTTCTTGAAGGGATCCAAAAGAGGGTCATCGGCACTCACCGGATAAACCCAATAGGTTCCCTCCATTGCTTCCCCCGCTATCTCGAACATGTTGGGGCTGTAACCGTTGCCCCCCATAAAATACGGTTTCCAGTCGAGCTCGGCAGCCTGTTTGATGACCAGCGCCATCTCTTTGTAGAGCATCGTCAGGGCAACCGCATCCGCTCCCCACTCCTTCGCCGCGGTCAACTGAGCCCGAAAATCGACATCCCCTCCGCGATAGGCCCAAAACCGATTTTCGACGCCCAGTTCATCTGCCCGCTTCTTGACGTATTCCGTCAGGCCCTCCGAGTAAGCGTCGCCAATGTCACCGAGGATAGCCAGTTTTTTTGCCCCACATTTCTTGATCAGATAATCCGCTATAACCATCCCCTGATAGGGGTCCGTGTAGCTGATGCGAAACATGTAGGGCCGAACTTTTCCCGTATCGGGGTCCACGGTCACGGCCAGGTTCGATGCGGTGCTGGAGACGATGGGAACCTGAGCCTTGTCCGCAATAGGGGCGACAGCAATCTGAATACCGCTGTAATTGCTGCCTCCCACCGCCGCAACCTTATCCTCGTACATGAGCCTTCGGACCGCTATGACGGCTTCCTCGGGTTTTCCCTTGATATCGTAGCATACCAGCTCGAGAGGATGCCCAAGTACGCCCCCTTTCGCGTTGATGTCCTTGACGGCCAGCAGAGCCCCATCCCGTTCATGCTGACCCCAGGTCGCGCCCTCTCCCGTCAGGGTGGCAATGTAGCCGATCTTGATGGGTTCGGCAGCAAAGCTCATTCCTCCGAAAAGCACGATAAAAAGCCAAGCTCCTCCAAGAAACTTAAAAACCTTCATTACTTATCATCCTTTCTCAACCGACAGCCCCAGTGTTTCCCAAGCCACCTTTGTGTTGCCGAAAGCTGCAGGAAAGAATAACATAGTTTATAAAATATATCAATAGTAAAATTAAGTTTATGGTTATGTTGAGAAAACCGGCCTGGGCCAGCATTTTGAGGCGTCCGGATTCTCAAGCCGCTGGCATCGTAAGCGGGGCGGCAACTCCGGGAAAGTGCGTGGATATTGAAGAAGCACCTAGTCGGAGGGCACGTCATCTTGTTCGGCTTGGGGAGCGAACGCGTTCCGGAAGAATGTGGCGGCGTTGTCCCTTCCGCTGCATAGTCTGGTGATGGCCGGATTGTCGATTTTTCTGTAGTCCGGCATGACGAGCTCTCCCCGGGAGAGGGCTTTCCCCTCGGGGAGGGCCGCGATCCTGTAAAGCCGGTGAGGGAGAGAACCGGAAAGGTTTACCCTGACCCCGGAAAAGTACGCGATACACAGGAATACGCCACAACACAAAAAAACCGTGCAGGATAAGGATGCTCGTCTTATTCCGTCCAAACGGCATCACCTCCTTTATGAGGACAGCATACCCCGACCTGATGCCCGTTTTAAATCACAACAACTCGCCTGTCCTGGAAGCGAGGGTGCTGCATCCTACCCGGATACGCCCCTTTCTTTTATTCCTCATGCACGGGATTCAAGTATGGCTCCCACATCTCCTCTTTTCATCGTACTCAATATCTCCCCTCGTACGACTCGAGACGACTCGATGACCCTATCCGGGAGGTCCGTCGGGGTTTTGCCTGTCACACACTTAATTCATCTGCTCTGTTGACAGGGTAAATGCTATCTGATAATTTTGCCTTGGTTTCCTTTTTCGTTCAAAAATGGGTTGTGTCGCGTTTGCCCCTTTTCCCGATTCCCTGCGGCTGGCGTACTTTTGGGCTTCAGGGCGGTGGCTGAGATAAACGCCGAGAGACGGGCAAAAAGGCCGTGGAGCATCGGGAGCTAAAAATCGAGGCTGAAACAGGCATTTATTTCTACGGTTTTCGGGGAGGCGGAGTGATGGACGAGAGGGTATTGGAACCGACACTGGAGGGGACGTCGGAGGAGATAAAGAAGTGCCGCCGGAAAATCGGGACGCTGCTGATAATTTATTTTATGGTGATCCTCCTTCAGGTAGTCTCTGGTGTGGGGAATCTTGTCGTGCTCTTTCTGGACCCTTCGGGAGACATGAATATCCTCGGGAAAATCCTGTACGCGGCGCTGCCGTTGCTCATGTGGTTCTACAGCCAAAGACCTTCTTCCACCGGCGGAATCCTGATGCTCTATGCGGTCGTTGAAGGGATGCAGGCCGTCATTATGTTGGCTATGGTCGTAGGTTTATTATTTTTCGGGTTCGGATTTGACGGCCCGTCCAGCGTTGCCATGTTGCCGCTTGCGGTGCTGCTTATCTTTGGGGTCGTCGGTGGACTGTTGGCGTTGTTTGTCAAACTTTTCAGGTCGGCACGCCGGCTGGGCAACCTGATGCTTGCGGCAGGCCTTGGAGACAGGCCACGTGCGGACCGATGGGACGCCGCGATGGTTGCGGTGGCCGTCGCCTGTTACCTGGCGCCGGCCCTTCCGGCCTGGGATTCGGTACGGTCTTCAATGTCGTTAAAGAAGCAACTGAAACAGGCGCCCGAGGTCAAGGTCTATCGAGTGAAGGAAGCGATCGACTGCATGGCGGGGTCTCCGGACGGCAATCTGCTGGCGCTGGGTACGGAGAAGAGGCTTTATGTGTGGGATACGAGGACGCGGGAGTGCGTTTGGAGCGACGATTGCCTTGCGGTGCAGCGGGTGCGTTTCAGCCCCGGCGGTCGTTATCTGGCTGCGGCGGGGCGTGGCCGGGCGGATGGGGCCAGCGACCTGGTGGTGTACGAGGTGGATGGGTTCAGGCGTCTGCCCGGCTTCGACTGGCCGGAGCACGAGGAGCACAAGGAGAAGGTGTTTCACGACGTGATGTTCCGCCCGGACGAGGAGACGCTGCTGGTGCTGTGGCACCGGACCTGGATTTGGAATCGGATAGGCTGGTACAGTGATGAGGCTGAAGCTGTGGAGGCCATGGAGGAAAGTCTTGGACATAAGCCTGGGCGAGCAGATTTACTTTGTTCACAATGTATCATTCAGAAGGGGAAAATAGAGACTCCACGAATGATACGCGACAACCTCCCTGTTGGCTATGTTTTGCGTTCCGAGGGCTGCGCATACTTTTCCTCGGATGCTTCACAGTTTATATATCCTACATATCGCGATTATAAGGAATTCAAATGGGTTCATGCTGTAGATACGCAGACTTGGGAGGAACGAGTATATCAACTTGATGGGTATCGTTTGGATTTTTTGTTGGGTGTCGACTACCATTATGAATGGAGACTGAACGCAGATGGAACGAGAGCGTATCTCCTTTGTGAAAGAGATAGGGGAGAAGAGCCTAAGGGAGTCTTGCTGGAATTGGACCTGCAAACCGGAAAAACAAGGGAACTGGAGAGCTGGGGTTGGCGTCTGGCTTTGTCGCCTGACGGGCGGTGCGTCGTGATGCTCTCCGGAAGCACGGACGACAATAGCATGACGCTGGCCAGGCTGCACTTTCTGGATGTCAATACGGGAGCGAAGAAGAGAATTTTGCGCAGGTTTCCTGGGAACGGCTTCGATGATCCCCATCGTTTCATGTGGTTGAAGCCCAATCTTTTTGCCGTCTCCATGGAGGCCAGGCGAAGCCGTGAGGGCAATTTTGTATTTATCGACCTGAAGGAGGGCGAGGGTAAATGACGAGGATAACGGCGTGGACACGCGACCAACAACTCGAGATGCTGCAGCTTGTCAACTATTCATACGAAATGACTGCCGCTTGTCCGGGTGGGGAGTATTTCAAAGACTGGCTTTCAATGCATTATGTAGACGTAGAAAATATGCCTTATGTTTCCGGCATTCACTTCAAGAACTTGAATATCCTGGAACATCAGGACGGCAACTTTTATTACACGGATCGCCCCAGGGGCCCTGACGACCAGGCAGCAGAGGCTCCGGAAATGTCCGAATTCTCTCCGAAATGTCATGTCGTCTGAGCCCTTGATCCCTAACGATTTCCTCCTTATCCCCGGCTACGTCCGGAGGATATTCTAATTCTTTGCCTTTTTCGTGACGACTCTATCTAAGTGTACAGCTAAGGCGGACCAGAAGCGGGGCCTGATCTATCAGGCGCTGCTGGAGACCTCGCGCGACCATGACGTCGTCGGGGGGAAAAAGGTCCCCCTTCTTCCCGGGATGTCCGTGAGGGGGGAGATCAATATCCGCCGCTATACGAACGAGGCGCTTCGGGAGAGGTGAGGAAACGGCCGCAGCGGTCGTTCCTTGAAATCGTTTTCGCGTGCCTTACATTCGTGTGTTTTGGTGCTTCAATCATATATAATGGACAAGGTATAAAATCTCTTTTTCGGAAAATAGAATAGGTTGGAACTCGGAATGTCAATCGGGAGCGACGCGGTGGCGCGCAGACTTGGACAAACTACGAATTCCTGCGGACGAGCGCGAAGCGGCCGACCTCGATGTATTGAAATATTGAGGGAGGAAGGTTGCTTTGCGCTTTTTTTATTCTTTCCGAACCGAGGAATGACGTATGACAGAAATACGGGAGGTGGAAATGCTTGAAGAGGATATTTTATGCGAGGAGCCTGTTTTTTGCGCTGTCTTTTTTTCTGTGGTTGGGCCTGATGCCGCCGGCCCTTGCTGCTGTTGTCAAGGATGACTTTTTTGCCTTGGTCGAGAGCGGCGACATTGCGGAGATCGAGGCTGCTATTCAAAAAGGACAGGACCTTGAAGAGGAAGGTGGGGGCGGGAGGACGCCCCTGTTCATAGCCGTCAGGAGGGGAGATCCCGAGATTGTCCGACTGCTGCTCCGTGCCTCCGCGAACCCCGGACACAGGGCTAACGGGGACGTGACCGCTTTGCACTGTGCCATGATCGGCCCGGCGAAGGGCCGCCCTCTGGAGAAGACGCTGGAGATCGTGAACCTTCTCTTGTTGGAGGATATAAGCCTGGCCAATGCCCGGAATCGTGAGGGAACGACGCCGCTGCACATTGCAGCGCTGCTTTATAGTGAAAGGGAAATTCTCAGGCAAATTCGGCAGGGGGATCTGAAGGATATTCCACGGTTGCTGGAGGTTCTGCTCAGCGCGGGAGCGGACCCGAATATTAAGAATAAAGAGGGAAATACGGCGCTGCATGAGGCGACGTTAGGGGGCGATGAGGAGGTGGCGCTCCTGTTGATTCAGTCGGGAGCTGACGTCAATGCCATTAATAATGAAGGACTTACGCCCCTTTGGAGTGCCTCAGCTATGGGACTGCCGAAGGTGGTGTCCACTTTGCTGGAGCACGGGGCCAATCCTAATGTCCGCGCGGAGGGGATGACCCCTTTGCACATGGCGACAGGAGTAACCTTTTTGAGGCGCAAGCCTTCGGGAGAATGGGAGAGGTTCAGCGAGATGCTGACGCGCACAGGAAGGGATGGAACCGACTTCCTGAAGGTGACGAAAGCCCTGGTTGAGGCCGGGGCTGAGGTCAACGCTTTAAATAACTTGAAGCAATCTGAGAAGGGCGAAAGGGGGACACCGCTTGATATGGCGGAGGAGGGAGGAAATACAATGGTAGCGGAATATCTGAAAAGTGTTGGTGGAAGGAACAAGAAGCCTTGGTATTGGCCTTTCTGAAATGAGTGGTGAGCGAATCCCCCTCAGGTGGGGCAATCTCTGGCGGATTTTCTGGGCATCCTTGGATGAGCTGTCTTTGGGGGAGATGTTTGTAAGAATGTCGCTTGTATTGGGATGCGCGTATTGCTCATGTGTAAGCAAGTCAAGGGTTGTTTACAAAATCCTGGCTGAAAAAATATAAGCAGAGCTTTTCTCCCGGAGTCAAATTACCCGGAGATTTGTGAGGTTTGACCCAGTTGCAGTAATTGACGAAACGAGCCAGTGATTTTCCGCGAAGCTCCGGAGACTCGAAACGCTCCTTATCCACATCTCCATCAAGGTCCGTAGGACTCGTTCCGCCTTGCCATTGGTCTTTTCTATTTTGCAAAACGTTTCATGCCCCAAGCCGGAGTGCGGAAAGGGGCATTGCAGCTGTTGTGAATAGAGAAATCCCGTTTCTGGCCTCGTGCCGGAATCTTATGGATCGTCGGACGGGAGACGTGATAATCCCCGGCCAGCATGTGTTATGCCTCCGATAAATCTCCTCTCGTTGCTGGGGGGCAGTTTTGTGCGTTTGTGGATGTTCATTTCAGGCGGTTCCTTCCCGGGTGTTTCCCTCCTGTAACCTCACCCGGCTTGTAAACAACTCTGGATTAGCCTACAAAATATGCTGTAAGGGAAAAGAAAAAGGTTCAGGAGGAAATCTCCTGAACCCTTGCTGTCAGTGGTGGGCGATACTGGGTTCGAACCAGTGACCTCTTCCGTGTGAAGGAAGCGCTACTACCGCTGAGCTAATCGCCCTTTACGAGGGAGTATTATACACAGAAGCGGCGGATAGCACAAGGGGGCCGTAGCGGCGCCGAATGAAGAAAGACCCTTCGGTTCTGGAGCGTTCCTCACCTGTTTTTTCCGAAGCAGGACGCTCCCGGCAGCCGCTCCCCGAACTGAAAGACGGCCAGCCCCGCAAGGACGGCCGCTATCCCGGCCCATTGCGAGGATGTCACCCGCTCTCCATGGATCAGCATCGCGCTCAGCAGCCCTGTGACGGGCACCAGCAGCGAGAAGGGGGCTACCCTTCCGGCGGAATAGACCCCAATCATCCTGTTCCAGACGTAATACGCGAAGAGCGTCGACAGGATGACGAGATACAGGACGGAAAAAACGGCGGTTGCGTCGATCTGCGTCAGCGACTGAAGAATGGCGTCCGGCCCGTCGCCGACGAGGGAGATGCAGAGCATGGGAAGAGGGACGAAGATCGAGGACCAGACGAGCATCTCCATCATGTTCAGGGGCTTGCCGTTCCGGGCGCTCTCGTCGGACGCCCTCTTGACGATGATGTTGGCGCAGCTCCAGAAGAACGCGGCCAGAAGAGAGGTCAGAAAGGCCGCGGGAGGAACCGCCGTCGCTTCTGTTCCAAAGAAACCGCCGATCAGTCCGAGTCCGACGATGGCCAGTCCCATCCCGGAAATCCGGGTTCCCCCGACCCTCTCCCTCATGAACATCGCCGACAGGACCAGGGTGAAGATGGCCTGGGACTGCATGACCACCGAGGCCAGCCCCGCAGGCATGCCGATCCTGATCGAATAAAACAGGAGGGAAAACTGCCCCACCCCGATGCTCAATCCGTAAGCCGCCATGGCGCGCCATGACACGGAGGGCCTCTTCACAAAGAATACCAGGGGGAAAATGACGAACAAATACCTCAGGAAAACCAGAAAAAGCGGGGGGACCGACCTCAGACCGGTCTTGATGACCGCGAAGTTGATGCCCCAGACGACGGCGACCGCCAGAAGCAGAAGGATGTCGCGCCTGCTCATACCCGGTTCGCGCCGATCCATCGCAGAACGGCCCCCCTATTTTCCAGATCCTCCAGGTTCTCCTCATGTTTCTTCCGGTCCACCCACCCCAGGGCGTCGGCCAGAACCGTCACGTGCCGTCCCGCCTCGAGCAGGTCCAGAACGCTTTCCCGAACGCAATACTCGCTGGCGATGCCGCAGACGGTCACGTCGGCCCCGACGTCCTGGCCGACGGTACGCCCCGCGTCGTTCCGGGCGCCGAAGGCCGAGTACTCCTCGACGAGGTCGTCCATGCCCTTACGGTAGGTCGTCCTGAGATCGGGCCGCTGTTCCGCGCGGAGGACCTCCGTATGAAACTTCCCGTGGAGCCGGGAGCCCCGTTCCCCCGCGATGCAGTGCGGCGGCCAGATGCCTCCGTTCGGCAGGAAACTGCGGTTTGCAGGGCTGTGCCAGTCCACCGAATAGAGGGTCGCCACATCGGGCCGGGCATTGATGAAGGCGACGGCAGAATCGACGGCCTCGAGAGCGCCCTCGCAGGCCAGCGAACCGTCGATGAAATCGTACTGACAATCCACGATCAGAAGCGATGGGACGGACATGATGAAACCTCCCTATTTTTATGAAGCAGGGGCCGCACGGTCCTTTTCCTCCTGCATTATACGCGATTCCGCCGCTTTGAATGTTGCCGGGGCCCGAATGCCTGTATACAATAGTGTCTCGAACAAGGCATGAGGCCATGAAGGAGGGAGGCAGCCTATGCGAAGGGGGAGGCATGATGGGGGCGGATATGGAACGCTCCGTCTCATGACCATGGCTTTGTCCGCGGACCTTGCCGTCAAGGGAGCCGCGCGTTTTCTCCTGTCTGGGAAAACCGTCCCGCTCGTCCTCGGCTTCCGCTTGGAGCTTCACCTCAACTCCGGCGTTTCGTTTGGGCTGACCCCTACCCTGGGCTGGGCCGTCGGCCTGTTGGGGCTGGCCGTCCTGTTGGGCCTGACCTGGGCCTCGAGAGGGAGGACAGGCCGTGCGGGATGCGGATTGGCCCTGCTTTGGGCGGGCGGACTGAGCAACGCTCTCGAGCGCCTGTTCCTGGGAAGCGTGACGGATTTCTTCCTCGTCCCCCTGCAACGTATCCCATGGGTCCCGCTCTCCGGGCTCTACCTCAACCTCGCGGACCTGTGGCTGTTTTTGGGCGCCGTGCTGCTCCTGCTGGATTTCCTCTCGCATACAAAGGGCGGAGGGGGTGAGCCCTCCGCCGCCGACAAACCATAGAGCCTCGGTCCGCCCGGAGCTTGAACGGGCGGCTGCCCGCCGTGCAGAAGCGGAGCCCCGCGGCTTCGCTTCAATCCCTGCGAGCGCCCCGAATTTGAGATCAGAGATTTATCAGGTAATCCAGGCAGGTCCTGACCCCGAATCCGCTGGCCCCCCTGCCGTAGACCCCCCACTCCTTCTCCATGAAGTCGACCCCTGCGATGTCCAGATGTGCCCAGGGGATGTCCTTATCGACGAAGTTCGAGAGGAAGATCGTCGCGAAGGTCGCCCCGCCGTAGCGTCCGCCGGCGTTGATCAAGTCCGCGAAGGGGGATTTCGTCGCCTCCTCGATCTTCTCGTCCTCCGCGGGCAGGCGCCAGAAGCGTTCGCCGCGGCGCCGCGCCGAGGCCAACAGGGATTCGGCGAGGGCGTCGTTGCGGGAGAACAGCCCCGCGGTCCATTTGCCCAATGCAACGACGCAGGACCCCGTGAGGGTCGCCATGTCGATGATCGCGTCCGGCTTCATCTCGCTGGCCAGGCAGAGCGCGTCGGCCAGAGCCAGACGCCCCTCCGCGTCGGTGTTGTCGATCTCGATCGTCTTCCCGTTTCGGGCCCTGACGATGTCGTCCGGGCGGTATGCCGTGCCCGACGGCATATTCTCCGCCGCCGCCACGATGCCGTGCACCTCGACCGCCGGAGCCAGCGCCGCGACGCCCTTCATGATGCCCAGGACGTTGCATCCCCCGGATTTGTCGCCCTTCATGGTCGTCATGTGCTCCGCAGGCTTGATGTCCAGGCCGCCGCTGTCGAAGGTGAGGCCCTTCCCGACAAAGACGATCTTCCTTTTCGCCTTTTTGGGGACGTAGGAGAGATGGATCAGGCGGGGAGGGGTCGCCGAACCGCGCCCCACGGCCAGCAATGCCCCCATCCGCTCCTCCTCCAGACGCTTTTCGTCCCATATCTCGCAGTTCAGCCCCGCCTCCACGGCAAGCTCCTCGGCCCGCCTCGCCAGGACGGGCGGATTGATGACGTTGCCGGGCTCGTTGGCCAGCTCGCGCGTCGCGATCTGCGCGGCCGCGAACTTCCGTCCCTCCGCTGCCGCCGCCTCCGAGAGCTCCGCAACGAAGACCTCCCCGAGGCTGAAGCCCTTGTCGTCGTCCTCCTTCTGTTTGTACTTGTCGAAGACGTAGCCGCACAGGCCCACGGCCTCGGCCACAAGGGTGGAGACGCTGTCGCAGAGGCCCGCGGACCCACTCAAGTGGGCATGAGGGACAAACGCCGTCTCGTTGTGCTGGCGCCCGGCCGTGCGCAGGGCGTAGGCCAGCATATCGCGCACCAGGACGGGGTCGCAGTCCTTGCTCTTGCCCAGCCCCGCGAGGTAGAGGTTCCGAATTCCCCTCCCAAAGAGAGGAACCCGCAGCAAAGACCCCTTTTTGCCCGTGAAGTCCTTGCGCGCCGCCAGCTCCTTGACGAGATCCCCGCAGGGCAGAGCGGCAGGGGTGTCCCCGCAGTCCTCCTCCCGAAGAAGCAGCACCAGAGCGCCGCCCTTCCATTCCTCCACGGAGCCGCCATAGACTTTGATATCGATCACCCTGAAAAACCTCCTTGAATTTTTTAGCGGAGGGCTGTGAAAGCTCCCTCCGCACCTGTGTGGGGCAAAACTACGGCGCGTTTTATCGGCTCAGGCTCTCCAGGTTCTCCTTCAGCCTGGCGATCTGCGCTGTTCCCTCGGCGACGCGGGCCCGCTCCTTCTCGACGACCTCCTGCGGAGCCCGGGCGACGAAGTCGGGCTTGTCCAGGCGGGCGCGGCTCGAGGCCACCGTCTTCTCTATGGCGGCGATCTCCTGCCCCAGCCGGGCTATCTCCGCGGCCACGTCCAGCACGTCGCCTACGGGGAGGCTGACCTCCGCCGCTCCGACCACCGAGGAGAGCGACGCGGCGGGACGCGGGGCGGACATCGGCAGGATCGCGATCTCCCTGACGCGGCAGAGGCCGGAGACCTGCGGCAGGGCATCCTGAAGCGTCCGCTTCATCTCGGCGTCGTCCACCCGGACCGTCGCATGGTTCATCCATTGCTGAGGGGCGACGCGGGCCTCGGCCCTCAGGTTGCGCAGGACGCGCACCGTCTCCTGGACCGTGCGCATGGCCTCGGCCACGTCGAACCGGAACTCCTCGCGCGGCCTGGGCCAGGCCGTGCGCATGATGGAGGACTCGTCGCAGCCGTAACCAAAGGCTCCCCAGAGCTCCTCCGTCACGAAGGGGATGAAGGGGTGGAGCAGGGGAAGGGTCGTGTGGAAGACCTCCTCCAGGACGCCCTGCGCCGTCCGGCGCCGTGCCTCGCCCTCGTCTCCCTTCAGGGCGGGCTTGGACATCTCCAGGTACCAGTCGCAGACGTCGCCCCAGACGAAATCGTACAGGGCCCGGGCGGCCGAGCCGATGTCGTACTCGTCGATCATGCGCGTGATCCTCTCCGCCGTCTCCTGGGTCCGGGCCAGAATCCACCGGTCCTGAATGCGGAGCTGGGCGGGGTCGATGGCCTGTCGGTCGTCGTCCAGGTTCATGAGGGCGAAGCGGGCGGCGTTCCAGAGCTTGTTCATGAAGAGGCGGTAGGTCTCGATCTTTCCGGGGGAGAGCAGGATGTCGCGCCCCTGGGTGGAGAGGGCCGCGAGGGCCATGCGCAGCGCGTCGGCTCCGTACTTGTCGATCATGTCCAGCGGGTCGATGACGTTGCCCTTGGACTTGCTCATCTTCTGTCCGTGCTCGTCGCGGATCAGGGAGTGGATGTAGACGTCCTTGAAGGGCACCTCGTCCATGAACTCGAGCCCCATCATGATCATCCGGGCCACCCAGAAGAAGATGATGTCGAACCCCGTGACCATCAGCGAGGTCGGGTAGAAGTATTTGAGCTCCGGGGTATCGTCCGGCCAGCCCATCGTGGAGAAGGGCCAGAGCGCGCTGCTGAACCAGGTGTCCAGGACGTCCTCGTCCTGGACGATGTGCGTCCCCCCGCACTGTTCGCAGGCCGTCGGGTCCGTCTCGGCCACGGTGACGTGTCCGCAGTCGGAACAGGTCCATGCCGGGATGCGGTGCCCCCACCAGAGCTGGCGCGAGATGCACCAGTCCCGGATGTTCTCCATCCACTGGAAATAGGTCTTCTCCCACTGTTCGGGAATCCACGCGATGCGTCCGTCCTTCACGGCCTGGACGCCCCGCTCGGCCAGGGGTTTGGCCCGGACGAACCACTGCTCGGACAGGTAGGGCTCGACGGTCGTGCTGCACCGCTGGCAGTGCCCCACGGAGTGCGAGATCGCCTCGGTGCGGATCAGGAGACCCTGCGCCTCGAGGTCCCGGGCCGCGGCCTTTCGGGCCTCCTCGATCGTCATTCCCCGGTACTTGCCGGCGTTCTCGTTCATGATGCCCTCGGAGTCGATGACCTGAAGCTGCGGCAGGTCGTGGCGCAGCCCCACCAGGAAGTCGTTGGGGTCGTGCGCGGGCGTGATCTTCACGCAGCCCGTCCCGAACTCGGGGTCCACCATGTTGTCCTCGATGATCGGGATATCCCGGTCCGTCAGGGGCACGCGCACCCGCTTGCCGATCAGGCCGCGGTACTGCTCCGCCCTCGGATGGACGGCTATGGCCGTGTCCCCGATGATCGTCTCCGGACGCGTCGTCGCCACGACGATCTCCCCCGACCCGTCGACGAACGGATAGCGGACGTAATAGAAGTTACCCGGCTTCTCTTCGTACTCCACCTCCAGGTCGGAGAGGGCCGTGTGGCAGCGCGAGCACCAGTTGATGATGTACTTGCCCCTGTAGATCAAGTCCTTCTTGTAGAGGCGCACGAACACGGAACGCACGGCGCGCGATAGCCCCTCGTCGAAGGTGAAGCGCTCCCGCCTCCAATCGCAGGAGTTACCCAGACGCTTCATCTGGGCGATGATGCGGTCGCCGTAAATCTTCTTCCACTCCCAGACCTTTTCGACAAACGCATCGCGTCCCAGGTCGTGGCGGCTCAGCCCCTTTGCGGCCAGGCTCTTCTCGACGACGTTCTGGGTGGCGATGCCCGCATGGTCCGTTCCCGGAAGCCAGAGGACGTTAAAGCCCTGCATCCGCCTGGCACGGCAGAGGATATCCTGAAACGTGTTGTTGAAGGCATGCCCCATGTGAAGGGACCCCGTGACGTTGGGAGGGGGGATGACGATCGAGAACGCCGGACGCGAGGGATCGACCTCCGCGTCGAACAGCCCCCTTTGCATCCAGGCCGCGTACCATTTCTCCTCCATCGCGTCGGGCGAATAGCCCTTGGGAAGCTCCCTGTTCCTGTTCATATCAGACACCCCGTCCCTGCAAAGTTCGATAGGCCATGCCTATATCCAAAAGAATCACTTAAATCAAATCATTTTAGCACAGAACGGCCGTAAGGCAGGGGTAAGTCCGGTCGGGAGGCCCTTTCTTTTTCCCGGTATGCTAGAATGAAAAACACTTGAATCGTGGGCTCGAGTCCGAAATACGACAAAATCCGAGTTCGATTCGCGGCCGTCCGGACCTGTTCTTTTCCAAGTGTCCACGGGCGGACAAGAGTGCGGGTGATCCGGGAGCGGGATTTTCCTCCGCCGATCGACGGCGGGAATATCTGAGGAGGGACAGCGCAGTCATGGAAGTGTATGTCACGGCGTTACGCGACCTGGTGAACAACTCGGGATTTTCCGTGTTGTTCTCGTCCACGGGTACCGGCAACGTGGTCATGTTGATCGTCGCTCTGATTCTTCTTTACCTCGCCATCGGCAGGGGATTCGAGCCTCTGCTGCTGGTGCCCATCGCTTTCGGATGTCTTCTGGTCAACCTGCCCCTCTCCGGGATCATGTCCGATGCCGAGGGGGCCGTGGGCTTCCTGCGCTACGTCTACTTCGGCGCTCAGCACGAGATCTATCCCATTATCATTTTCCTGGGGATAGGGGCGCTGACGGACTTCGGGCCGCTCCTCGCCAACCCCGTGACCTTCCTCCTCGGCGCCGCCGCCCAGTTCGGGGTCTTCATCGCCTTCATCGGCGCCAACTGGGTGGGGCCCATCGCAGCCCGATTGGGCCTGGACATCGGCTTCAACATCAAGCAGGCGGCCAGCATCGCGATCATCGGCGGGGCCGACGGCCCCACGAGCATCTATCTGACGATGAAGCTGGGGCAGCAGGCGATCCTCGGAGCCATCGCCGTTGCCGCTTACAGCTACATGTCCCTGGTGCCCCTCATCCAGCCTCCCGTCATCAAGCTGCTGACCACGAAGAAGGACAGGGCCATCCGCATGGGGCAGCTCCGTCCCGTCAGCAGGCGTGAGAAGATCCTCTTCCCGATCATCTGCACCGTCGTGACGGGACTGGTCCTTCCGGCCTCCGTCCCCCTGGTGGGCATGCTGATGTTCGGCAACCTGCTGCGGGAGTGCGGGGCGACCGACCGCCTAAGCCTGGCGGCCCAGAACGAGATCCTGAACATCACCACGATCTTCCTCGGGCTCGCCGTCGGGGCGACGATGGAGGCCCAGTACTTTCTCCAGCCGCGTACGCTGGTCATCATCCTTCTGGGACTCGTGGCGTTCATCTTCAGCACCGTCGGCGGCGTGGTCTTCGGCCAGATCATGAAGGTGCTCACGAATGGCCGCATCAACCCGATGATCGGCTCGGCGGGGGTGTCCGCCGTGCCGATGGCGGCCCGGGTGGTTCAGCGTGTCGCGCAGTCCGAGAACCCGGGCAACTACCTCCTGATGCACGCCATGGGCCCCAACGTCGCCGGGGTCATCGGCACGGCCGTCGCGGCGGGGGTCATGCTGACGCTTCTGTCCTGACCCCTCCCGACGGCAGGGGCATGACGTCCTCCCAGGACCGCGGCCAAAGACCGCGGTCCTGGGCGTTCCAAGCGCCTTTTTTGTGGAAACGCCGATTCAATCGCCGTTTCCTCGGGTTTTTCATTCTGCACCGGACGTTCTGCGATGCGTTCTGCATGAGAATGAAGGAGGAGATCTTCATGCAGAGGAAAGACGAGAAGAAAATATTGGGTAAATTGCCTCCCGACCTGCTCCTGCAGGGGGTGCTCCGCTACTCCGGGGCGGAACGGACCGACGTCGTGGTCGGGGCCGGACTCGGGGAGGATGCGGCGGTGATTCAATGGCCGGACGCCCCTTACCTCGTGGCGGCCTCCGACCCCGTGGTGGGGGCGACCGCCGGGGCGGGGCGGCTCCTGGTCCACATCAACGCCAACGATGTCGCCTGCAAGGGCGCGGATCCCGCCTGGCTGGTCGTCACCCTGATCATCCCGTCCGACGATGGGGTTCCCATGATCGAGCGGATCATGAGCGAGGTTCACGAGACCTGCTCCGAGCTGGGCATCGCGGTCGTCGGCGGGCACACGGAGCTGACGGACCGCTACGACAGGCCGGTCATCGTAGGGACGATGCTGGGACCGTCGCGCCGGCTCCTGAGCGCGGACCGGATCGAGAAGGGCGATCTCCTGCTGGTGACCGGCCATGCCGGCCTGGAGGGTATGTCCATCCTGGCCCACGACCGGCCCGACCTGCTGTCGTGCCTCGATGCGTCGGAGCTGGACGAAGTGCGTTCCTGGCAGGGCGATCTGTCGGTCGTCCGCGAGGCCCGCCTGCTCCGGGACCATGCGCGTTACATGCACGATCCCACGGAGGGAGGCCTGGAGGGAGGGCTTCTGGAGATACGGAACGCCTGCGGGCTCGGCATCGCGCTCGATATGGACGCCATTCCCGTCTCGCCGCTGACGCGCCGCGCGGCGAAGGCGCTTGGCTTCGATCCCCTGCACCTGATCTCCTCGGGGATGCTGGTTGCGGTCGTACCGCCCGATGAGGCGGAGAAGGCCCGGGCGCGTCTTGGGGAGGAAAGTATCGCTTCAAGTATTATAGGACGTTTCATGGAGCCGCGGGGGACCTGCCGAACGGATATGCACGAGGAGCTCTGGGGAATATTGGCCCGTGAGCGGGTATAATGGTGCAGCCGATCGGTTTCGGGTATATTGGCAGGACGGAGGCATCTTAAGGATGGGTTGTTTCAGCGAAAAAAAACAGGGGGAAGGCCGGACGGACTTTTTCGATAAATCCTGGCAGCGTTCGTCGCTCTGCGGGGACTTCGGGACGGCCGAGGCGGGGAGTGCGGTTCGGGCCAACGGATGGGTTCGCCGCCGCCGCGACCTTGGGGGCATCATCTTCATCGAGCTGTGGGACTACACCGGGTCCGTCCAGGTCGTATTTGGCCCCGAGGCCGGGGAGGTCCACGAGCGGGCCGGGGAGCTTCGGAACGAGTACTGCATCGCCGTCAGGGGCACGCTCCGCGTCCGCCCCGAGGGGACGGAGAACCCCGCTCTGAAGACCGGCTCCGTGGAGATCGTGGCCGAGGACTTTCTGCTGCTCTCCTCCGCCGCGCCGCTGCCCTTCGAGGTGGGGGAGGGGACCGATAAGGTGGACGAGAACCTGCGCCTGTCCTATCGCTACCTGGACCTGCGCCGGGAGAGGATGCAGCGCAATCTGCGCATCCGCAGCCGTATGAACGCCTTCACCCGCGCCTACCTGGACGGGCGTGGCTTCATGGAGGTCGAGACCCCGATACTCACGAAGGCGACGCCCGAGGGAGCACGCGATTACCTGGTCCCGAGCCGGGTCAACCCCGGGACCTTCTACGCGCTTCCTCAATCCCCGCAGCTCTTCAAGCAGATCCTCATGGTCAGCGGGTGCGACCGGTACTACCAGATCGCGCGCTGTTTCCGGGACGAGGATCTGCGCGCCGACCGCCAGCCGGAGTTCACCCAGGTCGACATCGAGATGAGCTACATCGTCGAGGACGACGTTATGGAACTCATCGAGGGCTATATGAAGGGGCTCTTCAAGGAGATCCTCGGCGTCGACGTCCCCACCCCCTTCGAGCGGATGCCTTATTGGGACGCGATGGACCGCTACGGCAGCGACAAGCCCGACCTCCGCATCTCCCTGGAGCTCTGCGACGTGGCCTCCGTCTTCGCCGAGTCCTCATTCGAGCCCTTCAGGAGCTTGCTCGCGAAGGGGGGCGTCGTGCGCGGCCTCGCGCTTCCCGGAGGGGCGGCCCTTTCGCGCAGGGAGCTCTCCGACCTGGAGGATAAGGCCAAAAAATTCGGGGCCTCCGGACTCGCGGCCTTCCAGCTCAAGGACGGCGCGCTGAAGGGGCCGTTGGTCAAGTTCCTGTCCGGGCCGGAGCAGGACCGTCTGAAGGAGCTCGCCGGGCTGAACGAGGGAGACGCCCTGTTCCTCGTGGCCGATGCCGATCGGGCCAAGGCCTGTACGATTCTGGGGGTGCTGCGCCTGGATCTGGGCAGGGCAAGGGGTTTCCTCGACGAAAAGGCATGGAGGTTCCTGTGGGTGACCCGCTTCCCGCTCTTCGAGTGGAGCGAGGAGGAAAAGCGCTGGACGGCCATGCACCACCCCTTCACCTCCCCGGTTCTGGAGGAGCTGGACCTCATGGAGACGGACCCGGCGCGCGCCCTGGCCCGAGCCTACGACTGCGTGCTCAACGGCAACGAGGTGGGCGGCGGTTCCATCCGAATCCACGATCCTCAGGTGCAGGCCCGGGCCTTTCAGTGCCTCGGCATAGCTCCGGAGGAGGCGAAGCGGCGTTTCGGCTTCTTCCTCGAGGCTTTGTCCTACGGCACTCCGCCCCATGGGGGGATCGCCCTGGGTGTGGACCGGCTCGCGACGCTCCTCTGCGGCGGCCAGTCCATTCGGGAGGTCATGCCCTTCCCGAAGACCCAGAAGGCCCAGTGCCTGCTGTCCAAGGCGCCGGATGTCGTCGAGGAGGCGAGGCTGGAGGAACTGCGCATTCGGACGGTTCCCCTCGAGGAGGACATTTAAGCGATGGGCCGTTGCGGGGAGCTCGCATCGGGTTCGGGCCTCCCCGCTCTTCCGTTTTCGACCGATTCTGGGAGGTATCGCCATGAAAGCGCATTTCTGCCATTTCAATTTTAACGTCCTGGACCTCGAGAGAAGCATGGCCTTTTACGAGGAAGCCCTGGACCTCCGGGAGGTACGCCGGATCACGGACGAATCGTTCGTCATCGTCTATCTCGGGGACGGCAAGACCGATTTCACGTTGGAGCTCACCTGGATAAAGGAACGGACCCAACCCTACGATCTGGGGGAGCAGGAGTTTCATCTGGCCTTCGAGACCGATGACTTCGAGGCGATGCGGGCCTTCCACCGGGAGCGGGGATGGGTGTGCTACGAGAACGAGAAGATGGGCATCTACTTCATCAAGGACCCGGACGGCTATTGGCTGGAGGTTTTGCCTCCGAGGTAAGCGTTTGCCGGCGTATCGTCCTTTACAGCCGCCTTGTTGGATGCTAAAATAGGAGAGATGTTGATTTCTGTGAAGCCCCCCTGTGGTACCCCAGCTTGCCAGTTAATGGTTAGAACATACGGGGCCGCCGCTATCTCTGGAGGGAAGCCTTCCGGCAGCCGTTCGCTTCGCTTGCGGGCCGTTCAGTCTCAAGATAGCGGCGTAGGGGGTATGGGGGCAAAGCCCCCAGTTAAAAAATTAGGGAAGCGCTGGAAACTTTTACTTGGAGATATTTTCTCATATTTCCTCTAGTAAAGATGTGCATTTTTGTTTTAACCAGCGCTTCAAAGATGCGGTAGCTTTGCCTTTTATGGCATGAGACGCATGGGGCCCCGATCATGGTTTCGAGGGATAGGAAACGGGGCGTTCGAGCGTCGCGCAGGCCGCGTCTGAGAAAATTCACGCAGAATAAAGAAGGGGCTCGTGAAGCCCTTTAATTTAATTTGAAGAAGGAGTGTCCTTATGGCAACCCGAAGAGAGCCTCGTTTTAAGCTGTGCCGTCATCTGGGAGTCAATGTCTGCGGTCATCCCAAGGCCATGAAGAGGGTGGATACCAAAAAGCCCATGAGGGGCGGGCAGAAGGTCTCGGAGTATGGGCTCCAGCTGCTCGAGAAGCAGAAGATCAAAGCCTATTACGGGATTCTGGAGCGTCAGTTCGCCCGTTACTTCGAGATCGCCAAGAAGAGCCCGGAGATGACCGGCGTGGCGCTGCTCAAGAACCTGGAGTGCCGTTTGGACAACCTCGTCTACCGCATCGGCTTTGCCCGTTCCATCCGTCAGGCCCGGCAGATCGTGAGCCACGGGCATGTCCTGGTGAACGGACAGAAGGTGGATATCCCTTCTTACGGCGTCAAGGTGAACGACGTCATCGCCCTGAAGGAGAAATCCCGGACCAACGCGCTTTTCCAGGATAACTTCCAGGGTCTGGTGGCCTTCAACGTCCCCTACATCGAGAAGAATAAGGAGCAGTTCAGCGCGAAGCTGATTCGTGAGCCCATGCGGGAGGAGCTTCCCATCGATGTGAACGAGATCCTGGCGGTCGAGTTGTACTCCAAGTAATCCTCGAACCGCTTGGACCCCAGAGCCTTGATTCACCCGAACGACGGTGCCGCCTCTTTAGAGGCGGCATTTTTGTGGTTCAGGGCAGAAGGCTCCGGAGGCGCGCCTCCAGCTCCAGCAGTCCGGTCGTGAAGCCGTCGTGCCGGGGGTTGGCCTTGATTTCTCCCGCGACCGTCCTCGGCATCCGGAAGGGCAGGAGCACGGGGGCGAAGTGCATGTGCTCGGGATGGTGGGCCAGGATTCGCGCCGAGATCCTGTAGAGCTCGAAGCAGTCCGCCAGGGAGACGTGCGCGCGGCACTCCCCGACCTCCGATTCGACTTGCCGCGTGGCCGCCGGGGGCGTCAGGGCCTTTGGGCCGTTGCAGACGACGTCGGCCGCCTCCTGGAGCCTCGGCCACTTGTAGGCGCCGCCGCCCCGGCTTCCCGGCCGTTTGGGCAGCGCGCACAGCTCGGTGAGCCCCCGCATGGAGCACCAGCAGCGCAGGGAACTCTGGGCGAGCTCCGGCAAAAAGGCCAGGTCGAACCGCACGTTGTGGACGACGATCCCCTCGACATCCCAGTGTTCCCAGAACTCCATCAGATCGGGCCAATCCTCGATGAAGTAAGGCGCCGAGGGGATGTGCTCCCGCAGGGCCAGGAGCCGCTGGGGCGTCAGGCCGTGGATGCGGAAGAGATAGGGGTTGAAGGCTTCGGTCGGGAGGTAGAAGCGATTGAAGAACGCCAGCATGCGCCCCGCCTCGTCGAGGACGATCGACGAGGCGGAGAGCACGGAGGAGCCCGCGTAACCGTTGGTCTCGAGGTCGAAGACGGCGAGGTTCAAACGGTGTTCCTCCCGATCGCGGCGCGGCGTTCGGCCATTGTAAAATCCTCCAATCGAGCCCTCCCGGGCGCATTTATCAACATGGGGGCTACGCCCCCCACGCCGCGGCCCCAGAGAGGAGCCTTCCAGCAGCCGCTCGCTTTGCTTGCGGGCCGTCAGTCTCGAGATAGCGGCGGCCCCGGCAAGCTTCCTCCTTATAACGGGCAGTCTGGGGTACCACCGGGGTGCTTCGTAAATGACATCGGTGCTTCCTCGAAGACACCAGCAGTTTAGCACCGTTCTCTCGGGAACTCACGGGTCAATGAGGATTTTTTATTGTGATATTATAGGCTGACGGATTTTTAAAGTATCTTTCCTGAGCCTTCGAGGGGGTAAACGAGATGCTCCAACCGGAGCGAATGGGGCGCGAGCCCGTGCTGAAACTGATCGTGGCCTTTGCGCTGCCGTCGATCGCGGGGATGCTGGCCGGTTCCCTGTACAACATCGTGGACCGCATGTTCGTCGGACGGGTCGTGGGCCCCGAGGGGCTCGCCGCCATCAGCGTCTGCTTCCCCTTCATGCTGATCCTCATCTCCCTGTGCTTTTTGTTCGGAATCGGGGCTTTACCCCTGATCTCCCGCGCACTGGGCGAGCGGAACCCGGAGCGGGCGGAGCTCGTGCTGGGGAACGTCGTCTCGTCCATCCTCATCCTCAGCGTCGTCCTGATGGTCTTCGGCATGCTGGAGACCGATTCCCTGCTCCGCTTGAGCGGGGCGGACGAGAAACTGCTCCCCATGGCCCGGGAGTACATGCGGATCATCCTCATGGGGGTCCCCGCCGCGATGCTCTCGTTTGCGATGAACTTCTGCGTGCAGGCCGAGGGTCGGCCGCTCTTCGCCATGGGGACGCAGGTCATCGGGGCCATCTCCAATACCATCTTGGATGCCCTCTTCATCTGGAGATGGGGGTGGGGCATCGCCGGGGCCGCGTGGGGAACCATCCTCTCCCAGATGCTGAGCGTGCTCTGGGTCTCCTCGTTCTATTGGCGGTATGGAGGCTGTCTGCGTATCCGCGCGTCCTGCTGCATTCCGCGCTTCGACGTCCTGAAGCGCATCCTCGCCCTGGGGTTCCCGCCCTGCCTGACCGAGGTCTCCTTCTCGGTGTTCTTCATTCTCTTCAACCGCTCCATGAATACCTACGGCGGCCCCATCGCCGTCTCGGCGCTCGGAGCGTTTCTGGGCTGGGACTCGCTGTTGTTTCTGCCGGTCATCGGGCTCGGGGAGGCCGTTCAGGCCATCTTCGGCTACAACTGGGGCGCGCGGCTCCTGGGACGTGTGCTGGAGGCCCTGAAATGGGCCTTGATCCTCGCGACCGGCTATTTTGTCGGGAGCGTCCTGATCGTCCGCCTCTTTGTGAACGAGATGATGCTCTTCTTCACGGCGGATCCCGACCTTCTGGTCCTGGCCTCCGAGGGGATGGGCATCGCCTATGCCGGGGTCGTGTTCTCGGGTATCGCCCTGATCGCGAACAGTTTTTTCCAGGGGCTGGGACGCGCCAGGCTGTCGCTCCTGCTCTCACTGTCGCGTCAGTTTCTGATGCTGATCCCCGCAATCCTCATCCTGCCGAGGTTCTGGGGCGTGAAGGGGGTTTGGGCCTGCTTCCCCGCTCTGGATATGGGCGGGGGAATCCTAGCGTTTTTCCTGTTGCTGCGATACTATAAAAAAATGGGGTTCGACCGCTGCGACGGCAGGGGGGCGGAGCCCGGCAAATCGGATCGGGAGCGGGACCCCGTTCCCGGGGAGGTCGCGGAGAGATGAAAAACTTTACGTGGTGGAACCCAACGATCGTGCTCTTCGGCCGGGGGACGGTTCTCCAGCTTGCGGATCAGCTGGAGGCCGCCGGGGTCGAGAGCGTCCTTCTGCTCTATGGGGGCAAGGCGATCTTCAAGAACGGCGTCTACACTCAGGTGGCCGATGCCCTGACGAAGAAGGGCATTGCCTTTCCCGAACTTGGCGGCGTGAGGCCGAATCCCAGGATCGACAAGGTCCGGGAGGCCGTAGCGCGCATCAAGGCGTCCCCGATTGGCGCGATCGTGCCGGTCGGCGGGGGCAGCGTCTTCGACTCCGCCAAGGCCGTCGCAGCCGGAGCCTGTTACGACGGGGATCCCTGGGACTTCTTCGAGGGCAGGGAGGTGGAGCGGGCCCTGCCGATCTTCGGTGTGCTGACGGCCTCGGCGACCTCCAGCGAGGTCAACGGCATCGCGGTCGTCTCGAACCCCGAGAAGGAGGCGAAGACCTCCATGAACAGCCCTCTGCTCTACCCCCGCGTCTCGGCCATCGACCCGTCCTTCCAGTTCTCCCTGCCCGAGACCCAGACCGTCTACGGCGGCATCGACATCATGGCTCACGTCCTGGAGCGCGTTCTGGATGGCGACGAGGGGGTGGAGCTGGTGGACGAACAGGGATACGCCCTGCTCCGAAGCATGACCCGTCTGATCCCGGACCTGCTGGAGGAGCCCGAGGACTACGACGCGCGCGCGGAGTACGCCTGGGCCGGCTCTCTGGCGCACAACGGCGCGCTCTCCTGCGGACGCGCGGCCCGCGGAGACTTCTCCTCCCACAAGCTGGGGCATTCGCTCAGCCTCCTGTTCGACGTTCCCCACGGGGCCTCCCTGTCCGTGATGATGCCGGCCTGGGCCCGCTACCTCTGCAAACGGCATCCGGCGCCCTTTGCGCGTCTCGCGGAGGCCGTGTTCGACGTCTTCGACGGCTCGGAGGAGGAGCGGGCGGTCGAGGGAATCGATCTGCTGGAGGACTTTTTCCGTTCCGTAGGGGCCCCCACCACGCTTCGAGAGCTGAACATCGGGGAGGCGGACATCGCGCGGCTGGCCGCCAATGCCTCCGCCCGCGGAAACTTCGGAGTCCTGAAGTCCCTCGATGCGAACGACGTCCTGGAGATCTACAAGCTGGCCTATTGAGCGCCGCAGGCCCCCGCGGCCTTTCGGATGCCGGGCGTATCGTACAATAAATCTATTCTCTATACTTTTTTAGGAGGCTCTCGGAATCACGATGGAACTCTTTCACGGACTCTCCGCCCTGACCTGGCCGCAGGTCGTGATGGTCGGAGTGGGGCTCCTGCTGATCTATCTCGCCACGGTCAAGGAATACGAGCCCTCTCTTCTGCTCCCCATGGGGTTCGGCACCCTGCTGGTGAACATCCCGCTCTCGTCCGCCCTGACGCACGTCGTGGGGAACGGCGTCGAGGTGGGGGCGATCAGCCGGCTCTTCGAGATGGGGATCCAGACGGAGCTGTTTCCGCTCCTGGTCTTCATCGCCGTCGGGGCCATGATCGACTTCACGCCCCTTTTTCAGACGCCGGTCACGATGATCTTCGGCCTGATGGCCCAGGCCGGAATCTTTCTGACCATGGGGCTGGCCTACGCCACGGGGTTCTTCGACCTCAGGGAGGCTGCGTCCATCGGCATCATCGGGGCCGCGGACGGCCCCACATCCATCTACGTCGCCAACCGATTCGCGCCGCAGCTTCTGGGGTCGATCTCCGTCGCGGCCTACTCCTACATGGCGCTGGTGCCCATCATTCAGCCGCCGGTGATCCGTCTGCTGACCACCGCGGCCGAGAGGCGCATCGCCATGCCGTACCATGAAAAACCGGTCTCCAAACGAAAGAAGGTCCTCTTTCCCATCCTGGTCACCCTGATCTCCGGCTTCCTCGTCCCGGCGTCGGCGGCCCTGATCGGCTTCTTGATGTTCGGGAATCTGCTGCGCGAGAGCGGCGTCGTGGACCGCCTGGCGAAGGGGGCTCAGAACGAGCTGGCGAACATCGTGACCATCCTCCTGGGGCTCGCCATCTCCACCAAGATGACGGGCGAGGACTTCCTGAGACCGATGACCCTGGGCATCA